>NZ_CP113977.2:2748424-3053804 GCF_026870175.2 Flavobacterium aestivum
GAATAAGAATTTAGCATGAAGGAGGTAATTTGTTATTTAGTTGAGTAATTAAAAAGGTTTGCCTCTAATATTTGACGAAATCGTTATAAATCGAACAAAAAACCTCGGAATTTAAACTTTAAACAAAACTTTATTCCTTAATTTTGCAGCACTAAAAATAAAAACACACATTACTATGAGTTCATTTGACGTAGTTATTATAGGTTCTGGGCCTGGCGGATATGTTTCGGCTATTCGTTGCGCGCAATTAGGTTTCAAAACAGCCATTATAGAAAAATATTCCACTTTAGGAGGAACTTGCTTAAATGTTGGATGTATTCCATCAAAAGCATTATTGTCTTCTTCACATCATTATGCAGAAATTAAGCATTTTGCAGATCATGGAATTGAGCTTTCAGGAGATGTAAAAGTAAATTTAGAGAAAATGATTGCCCGCAAAAAAAGTGTGGTAGATCAAACTTCTGGAGGGATTAATTTCTTGATGGATAAAAATAAAATTACAGTTTACAATGGTTTAGGATCTTTTGTTGATGCAACACATGTTGCTATTGCTAAAGCTGACGGAACATCAGAAACTATTGAAGGTAAAAACATCATTATTGCAACGGGTTCAAAACCATCTTCTTTGCCTTTTATCAAAATAGACAAAGAAAGAATCATTACTTCAACTGAAGCATTAGCTCTTAAAGAAGTTCCAAAACACTTAATCATTATTGGTGGTGGTGTTATCGGTATCGAGTTAGGTCAAGTATATTTACGATTAGGAGCGCAAGTTTCGGTTGTAGAATTCATGGATAGAATTGTTCCGGGAATGGATGGAGCACTGTCTAAAGAGTTGACTAAAGTATTGAAAAAACAAGGAATGAAATTCTACGTTTCGCATAAAGTGAAATCTGTAGAAAGAAACGGAGATGCAGTAACTGTTCAGGCTGAAAATGCCAAAGGTGAAACAATTACTTTAGAAGGAGATTATTCATTGGTTTCTGTAGGTCGTCGTCCGTATACAGATGGATTGAATGCTGATAAAGCAGGAGTTAAAATTTCTGATAGAGGACAAGTAGAAGTAAATGATCATTTACAAACTTCGGCTTCTAATATTTATGCAATTGGAGATGTGGTTCGTGGAGCTATGTTGGCACACAAAGCTGAAGAAGAAGGAACAATGGTTGCTGAAATCTTAGCGGGTCAAAAACCACATATTGATTATAACTTAATCCCAGGTGTAGTTTATACTTGGCCTGAGGTTGCTGCTGTTGGGCAAACAGAGGAGCAATTAAAAGCGTCTGGTGTTGAGTATAAAGTGGGAAGTTTCCCTTTCAAAGCCTTAGGACGTGCTCGTGCGAGTGGAGATCTTGACGGATTTGTAAAAATTCTTGCTGATGCAAAAACTGATGAAGTTCTTGGAGTACACATGATTGGTGCCAGAACGGCTGATTTGATTGCTGAAGCAGTTACTGCAATGGAATTTAAAGCATCTGCAGAAGATATTTCTAGAATGTCACATGCACACCCAACTTTTGCGGAAGCAATAAAAGAAGCAGCATTGGCAGCTACAGATAATAGAGCTTTACACGTATAGTTTTAAGTTTTTTAAAATATAAACCCCGTCTCGTTATAAAAATGAGGCGGGGTTTTTGTTTGAACAGAAAAGTCATTATGCAACAAATAATCCTTTATAACTATCCCATTTACTATAAATCAAAAACAGATTTCCTAATATCATGAATGAAGCAAGAGGAATGCCTTCCGGAGCTAGAAAAATGTGTGTAAAAATGATATTGACCGTAATAGGCATTAATAGAATATAGGTTAGTCTGTTGAATTTCCCGGTAATGAATGACAATCCACAAGTGAATTCAATTGTTTTGACTAAAGGCATTAAATAACCGGAAGCTTTTATTCCATCATTGAATAGTTTCATATTTCCAGTCAAAACAGGTTCTGGGAATAAATTTAGAAAATAGCTTATTGAAGCAAAAAGCAGCAAAAGCCCAATTAATGAGCGGATAATGATAGTGGCAATTTTCATAGTTTTAATTTTTTAAGGTTTTGTTTAATAGTAAATTGGTTTACTTCAAAAATAATTATTTTTTTACAATTTATAATAAAAGAAGTTGATATGCAGTATTTTAGAATATTGCAAAAATGTTCAGCTTTTATGGAATAGATATAGTAGGGGTAAGAGTAACAAGTTATAGGGCTTGCTTGTGTAAGTGAAATGTATTAGTAAAAAGAACTTAATGAGTAGTGATATCTGTTATAATATAAAACCCATCCCTTTTTAGCAAAGAGACGGGTTTTTATGTTTGGATTTGGTATTATAAATTAGGCAATAAATAGACCTTTGTAATTTTTCCAGTATTTGTAAATCAAAAATAAGTTACCAAGAAAAACAAATATTGCAAGAGGTAATCCATTTGTATTTACAAAAAAATTAAAAAACAAAATGTTAGTACTAACAGGTAAAACCACAATATTGGATAATGTAACATATCGACCACTAATATAGGAGAGACCGCATAGGAACTCGACCGTTTTTACCATGGGCATTAAATAAACAGAAGAGATTAAACCAATCTGTATAGCCTTAAAATCTCCAGCGCTAGCATAGTCGGGCAATAAGTTAAAAAAATAAGCTATCGACACAAAAATTAGTACAAGACCAATTAAAGTTCTTACAAGGATTGTTGCAACGTTCATGATTAAAAGGTTTTTAGAGGTTAAATATTCAGTTAACTATTTAAGGTTTTTTGTGAATAATTATCTTTTTTCCATTTAACATTGATAGTTTTCTAAGTAGGAAAACTATGTTCATTACACTAACAAATATAGTTAAAATTGTTCGAAGTTTAGTCGTTTATTGGTTTTTATTTTAGCCTTTTATTGCAATAGTTGTATGATTTATAGGTAATTAGTTGTGGTTTGTCCCTTTTGTAAAGCAAACGTGGCTTTATTTTTTGAAATACTTTTTATAAAGGAAGAATCCGCCAATAGTAATAAATAGTAACCACCAAATTTCAAATAGAAAAACAATTATATCTTGTAATACATACCAACCGGTTTTTAAAGAATCAAGTATACGTATTCCAATATTGGGCTTGTAATAATTATAATCTTGTGTATTGGCAACCATTTCTTGTTTGACTGACTCGCGTTGGTAAATCTGAATGGTTAGGGTACTAAAATTTACTTGATCCTGAATAGACAGATTTTCTAGTTTAGAATTGTCATTTTGCTCTTTTTGGGTAGCTAATTTAGTTTCGGCATCTATAATGTCGTTAATTTTTTTTCCTTTCGTATCAATTGCTTTTTCTATTCTTTTCTCATTGTTGCTGCTTCTTTTTTGAGAAAGTTGATTTGAAAGTATTTTCAAAGAAACATCATCAGCCTTTATAATACGAAAATCTAAAAAATCAATTTGTTTAGCGATGGATTTAATAACAGTATCAAGACGTTTATTGGGAACCCGAATGGTAATATTGTTTTCTACACTGTATCGGGTAGTTTCAAGAGTACTGTCTAGACTGACTTTGGTTTCAAATTTATCAATAATATTGCTTTGTAAATTGGTATAAGTAACAAAACCATCAAACTTGTTGGTAATGTTTTCAATTGCATAGGTAGATTGGGTTACATTTTTAACTTTGAATTTTAAGTCGGCTGTACGAATAAATTTTCGGGTACTGCCTTCTTTTTCAACTGCAGCGGAGGAAGAAATAGTATCGCTTGCTGTTGCAATGGCAGCATCGGCTATTTCTTCGCCGGCTTCGCTTTTTTTGCAGCTAATTAGTACAGTAATAACTGTTAATAAGGTTAAACATCGTTTTGCAATTTTGATCATAAATTTGGTTTTAAGAGTTGATGATTGATTTTCTTTTTTTGGATTTCAAGCTTGAATTTGAAAGCAAAAATATAAGATTTTAGTAGGAAATATTTCTTTTAATATTAATTTAACTAAGCCCCAGTTTTGTACTGTATCTTCTTGAGAAGCGAATTTTTTTATTGTAATTTTGAAGCTCATAAAAAAGTTTAATTTTTGAGAACTTCCATTTACAAAAACATAGAAGAGCCTTTGCGGTTCAAGCAACAGCTAGTCGCTTGGGGACAACAATTTCGCGAAATAACTTTTCTGGATAGTAATTCATTTTCTGACGCATTTTCGAATTTCGATTGTGTATTGGCTGTAGATGCTTTTACATCCATAAAAACCGATTACCATAATGCTTTTGAGGACTTAAAGCAATACCAGCAAACAACCAAGGATTGGTTGTTTGGTTATCTGTCTTATGATTTGAAAAATGATGTAGAGCATTTACAATCGAATAATCATGATGGATTAAATTTCCCTGATGTATACTTTTTTCAACCCAAAAAGTTGTTTTTTCTGAAAGGAAACCAGCTCGAAATTCAATACCTAAACATGTGTGATGATGAGGTTGATGATGATTTTGAGGAGATCAGGAATTATGTCCTGAGTATTGACGTTACAACGAATTCAATTGCGGTGAAACAACGAATTATCAAGCAAAATTATCTTGATAAAGTTTCAAAGTTATTAGAGCATATTCATAAGGGAGATATTTATGAAGCTAATTTTTGCATGGAGTTTTATGCTGAAAAAGCTATAATAAATCCTTTGGAAAAATTCTTGAAACTCAATGAAATTTCCCAAGCTCCATTTACTGTGTTTCTCAAGAATAATAAACAATTTTTGCTTTCTGCTTCGCCGGAGCGGTATTTAAAGAAAGAAGGTGAAGATTTAATTTCCCAACCCATAAAAGGAACTGCCAAACGATTTTTGGATCCTGTAGAAGATGAGAAATCTAAAACTAATTTAGCTCAAGATCCCAAAGAACGAGCCGAAAATATTATGATAACAGATTTGGTTCGAAATGATTTGTCTCGAACTGCCCAAAAAGCTACAGTTGTTGTAAAAGAGCTTTGCGGAATCTATTCTTTCTTGCAAGTGCACCAAATGATTTCTACGATAGCGTCAAAAATTGACTCTCGATATTCGGCGGTTGATGCTCTTAGAACAACTTTTCCTATGGGAAGTATGACGGGAGCACCAAAATTATCTGCCATGGAAATCATCGAAGAACTTGAGGAATCTAAAAGAGGTTTATACAGTGGGGCAGTGGGCTACTTTTCGCCTTATGGAGATTTTGATTTTAATGTAGTGATTCGTAGTATTTTGTATAATCAAGAAAATCAATATGTCTCTTTTTCTGTAGGGAGTGCGATAACTTCATTGTCTATTCCTGAAAAAGAATATGAAGAATGTTTGCTTAAAGCCAAAGCAATGCTTGAGGTATTGAAATAATATAGATTGTAGGATTCTGAGATAAAATTATAATTTAAAAAGACAAAGCCACCTCAATAGTATGAGGTGGCTTTGTTTTAATTATTAGTGTTAAAAATTACTTTATTTTTTAATAAGTTTGACCGTTTTTCTGTTGGCACCTTGAGTCACAATTGTAATATAAGTGCCTGCAGGTAGGTCTTCTCCAAAGAGTATTGATTGACTATTGAAGCTTTCTATATGTTTGATAATTCTGGCTTGCATATCAAATACATCAGCCTCAATTTTTTCTGTGCTACCTCCGATAACCTCAATTGTAAATTGATAATTACTTGGGTTAGGATATGCTTTCACATCAAAAGGAACTATCTCTGGACTAGCTTCTCGGGTTGCAATACTTTCTGTATTATTAATTTTAGCAGTAGGATTTGCACAATCGAACGGATTCCAATAAATGTTTTTATTTATTGATAGAACTTTGCTCGCTATATAGAATCCATTCATAGTGGTATTTTTAGCAGGATCACCTTCAATTCTGATAGTTCCGTTAGGAGCATATATGCTAGCGTTTACGGTTGTATTACCACCAGATGCCACATGGAATTCAGTACCACCAATATAGAATACTGCTTTATAACCTCCAGTAGTGTTTATCAAGGTTGATTTACCAACATCAGCATATTCTTTTATTCTTATCGACATATCAGAACCGAACAATAGTTTTGTTGATGCGGAATTTGTACCATCACTCATAACCAGTCTGGTTATATTTAAAGTCCCTGTTCCGTTGGCATTAAATTTTACCTGACTACTTTTTCCAATAGTTACTATACCGAAAATAGTTCCTGTGGAGAAGGTCACATTACAATTGCTACCAATTGTCACATTTTTGAAGTTTCCTGTTTTTGTAACTGTGGTATTATTTGCAATAACCAAGTCTGATAATCCAGTTGTACTACTGCTGTTCAGTTGCATGGCTGGTAATGTTACCGTAGCTGGGCTAAAGATTCTAACAGGAACACTGGAGAATGGCTGAACAGTGATGTTTTTCGCTTTTACAAACGCACCTGTTCCGGCGACTGAACTGCTTTGTCCAATTTTTACAACACCGGTGGCTCCCGTAACCCCTACGCTAGAGATTTGAACAAAATTGTTATCACTTAAATTCACTTCAGTAAGACCTAGGATGCCATAGGCATTGATATTATTTTGTGGCTGAAAGTTATAAGTAGCCTGTGCTGAGCTTCCGCATAGTCCACCAATTTGGGTAACTGTTACGGTGTACATACCAACAGAGGCTGAATTATACAAGGTGATACTTTGTGTAGTAGCTCCTCCAGGGCTCCATGAATAAGAATAACTTCCCGCTATTGATGGGTTCGCTGTCAATGTCAAACCGCTACAGAATGCATCCGGACTGCTGGCGGTTATCGATGCGGTAAATGGTGTAACTGCATTGTTGGTTACCATTACATCATCATACGCTGTACAGATACCACTGCCGGTTGTCCATCTTACGGTTGCGCTTGTTCCAACTGCCACTCCGGTTATAGTAGTGGTTGGCGAACTAGCTGTCGTAATGGTTGCGCTGCCGCCTATCAATGTCCATGTACCAGAACCAGTTTGTGTCATTGTAAAGCTTGACGTATTGCACAAGGTTTGGTTTGGCTGATCACTTACAGTAGGTAATGTGGTATTGGTTACCGTTACATCATCGAATCCTGAGCAAGAGCCATTGGTTACTGTCCATCTTAGGGTTGCACTTGTTCCAGCCGTAACTCCGGTTATGCTTGTGGTTGGTGAGCTGGCGGTGGTAATGGCTGCACTTCCGTTTATTAAAGTCCAAATACCACTTCCGGCCGATGGAGCACTTTGTGTCATTGTAAAACTAGAAGTATTACACAAGCTTTGGTTAGGCTGATCGCTTACAACTGATAATGAGGAATTGGTTACCGTTACATCGTCATAAGAACTGCAATCTATATTGGTTACCGTCCATCTTACAGTTGCGCTTGTTCCAGCCGGCACTCCAGTTATAGTTGTGGTTGGCGAGCTGGCAGTAGTGATGGCTGCGCTTCCGTTTATTAAAGTCCAAGTTCCAGTTCCAGCCGATGGTGCACTTTGTGTCATCGTAAAGTTAGGAGTGTTACATGAGGCTTGATTAGGCTGATCGCTCACAGACGGTAATATCGTATTGGTTACTTTAACTTCATCAAAAGCATTACAAGAGCCATTGGTCACGGTCCATCTTACGGTTGCGCTAGTTCCTACAGCTACTCCAGTTATGGTTGTGGTTGGTGAACTGGCTGTTGTGATGGTTGCGGTTCCGCTTATTAAAGTCCAAACTCCCGATCCAATAGATGGTGTACTTTGGGTCATTGTAAAGCTTGAGGTATTACATGAAGTTTGGTTTGCCTGATCACTTACACTTGGTAATGTGGTATTGGTTACCGTAACATCATCATAAGCGCTGCAAGGTCCATTAGTAACTGTCCATCTTACAGTCGCACTTGTTCCAGCTGCCACTCCGGTTATGGTTGTGGTTGGTGAATTGTCTGTGGTGATAGCTGCACTTCCGTTTATTAAAGTCCAGATACCGGTTCCAGCCAATGGCGTACTTTGTGTCATTGTGAAACTTGAGGTACTGCACAAGTTTTGGTTAGGCTGATCGCTCACAGATGGCAACATGGTATTGGTTACCGTTACTTCATCATAGGCACTGCATGCACCACTGGTTACCGTCCATCTTACGGTAGCACTTGTTCCGGCTGCCACTCCAGTTATGGTTGAGGTTGGCGAATTGGCTGTGGTGATGGCTGCACTTCCGCTTATTAAAGTCCAAGCACCGGTTCCAATTGATGGTGGACTTTGTGTCATTGTAAAGCTTGAAGTGTTACACAAGTTTTGATTAGGCTGATCGCTTACTGTTAGTGTGCTATTAACGGTAAGTTGTACCTCAGCTGATGTTATACTACTACATAAATTACTGATTTTTACTCTATACATATTTCCATTCATGGCGCTTGTAACAGTTGGAAAGTTCAAACTGCTGCTAGTTTCAGTTGCAATGTCACTCCATCCACTACCAGTGTTTACTTGCCATAGATATCCTGTTGCAGTAGCATTAACGCTAAATGTTGCGGATTGTCCTTCACACTTAGATAAACTAACTGGTTGAGTATTGATAGCAGGAGGCGTACCGGTAACATTCACGGTTTGGTTTTGAGATGAACTGTTTCCATGAGTGTCTGTGTAAGTCCATGTTATGGTATAGGTACCAGGAGTATTGTAAGTTGTTGGAGCATTAGGAACTCCGTTAATAGTTAAGTCACAATTATCCGATGCTGTTGGTGTTGGCGCGGTTGCTGTGCATTCGCCAGTTACAGTTGGTAAAGCCGCAAGGCTTGGAACTGGTGCCTGATGATCTTCTACAGTTACAGTAAAGCTACATACAGCTGTATTACTTGATGCATCAGTTGCAGTCCAGATTACAGTTGTGGTTCCCAGAGGGAAGATGTTACCTGAGAGATAATTGCTGTTATTTATATTCATTGATACTCCAGTACAATTATCACTGGCGGTTGGCAATAAATAGAAAGCTCTTGCACCGCAAATATTATTGTCTGTATTTATAGTAATATTATTTGGACAGCCAGTTATCGTTGGTGATATATTATCAAGTACCGTAACGGTGAAACTAGCGGTACTACTATTGCCATTGATATCAGTAGCAGTATAAGTAATCGTGTGAACACCTGCACTTAGGGATGTTGAACCAAATGTATTATAATCATCATCGCTGCTTAGCAAACTTGCCATTCCACAGCTATCAGTTGCGGTTGGAGGTGTCCATCCAACGGCTTTGGTACAACTATTAGCAGCCAAAGTAACAATTTTGTTTGCTGGCATACCACTTATAACAGGTGCTATAAGATCTTTTACAGTTACTGTCGCAGTTCCTGTGTTTATATTACCATTGGTATCCGTTACTGTTAAGGTCACAGTATTCGGACCTACATTTGCACAGGTAAAAGTATTCGGTGATACTGATATTGATTGAATAGCGCAGTTATCATGCGAACCATTGTTAATTTGTGCTGCAGTAATGCTTGCGTTACCGGATGCATTCAACTCAGCGTCTATGTTTTGGGTAATCACAACTGGTAATTCACTATCGCTAACAATTATTGTTGCTGTAGCATTAGTTGTGCAACCGTGGTCATCGGTTACTGTCACATGATAGGTACCTGTAGAAAGATTCGTTGCAGTGGCAGTAGTCTGAGCTGATGGATCATCCCATAGATAAGTATAATCTGGGGTACCACCAGTTGGGGTTACTGTAGCAGAACCATTGCTGTTACCAAAACAATCTACATCAGTTTGCGCTGTTATGGATGCTGTTAATTCATCAGGTTCTGTAATGGTTACCGAAGTAGTAGCGGTACAGAATCCATCAGCATTTCCGTTTGATGCCGAAGCAGTGATTAAATAAGTTCCGGCAGCAAAGGAAGTTTGGGCGCTTAAATCAGGACCAGCGCCATCTAATTGTATAGTGGTGCTAGCACCTGCACTCAAACCGCTGATTGAAATAGTTCCATCGGCTACTCCTTTACAGGATACATTGGTGTTGGAGGCGCTTACCGTTACTTGTATTGGTTCCGTAATGGTAACCGAAGCGGTTGCGGTACAGAATCCATCGGCATTTCCGTTTGGAGCTGTTGCTGTAATTAAATAGGTTCCAGGAGCAAATGTAGTCTGGGCGCTTAAATCAGGGCCAGTGCCATCTAATTGTATAGTGGTACTAGCACCAGCGCTCACGCCACTGATAGAAATAGTTCCATCTGCCAATCCATTACAGGATACATTGGTTTTGGAAGCGCTTACCGTTACTTCTATAGGTTGCGTAATGGTTACCGAAGTAGTAGCGGTACAGAACCCATCAGTATTTCCGTTTGGAGCTGAAGCTGTGATTAAATAAGTACCAGCAGCAAAGGAAGTTTGAGCGCTTAAATCAGGACCAGTGCCATCCAATTGTATAGTGGTGCTAGCACCTGCACTCAAACCACTGATGGAGATAGTTCCATCTGTTAATCCATTACAGGATACATTGGTTTTGGAAGCGCTTACCGTTACTTCTATAGGTTCCGTAATGGTAACCGAAGTTGTTGCGGTACAGAACCCATCGGCATTACCGTTTGGAGCTGTTGCAGTTATTAAATAGGTTCCAGGTGCAAATGTTGTCTGAGCACTTAAATCAGGACCTGTGCCATCTAATTGAATTATGGTGCTTGCACTTGCGCTCAAACCACTGATTGAAATAGTACCATCAGCCAATCCATTACAAGAGACATTGGTTTTGGAGGCACTTACCGTTACCTCTATAGGTTCTGTAATGGTAACCGAAGTAGTAGCCGTACAGAATCCATCTTCATTATCGTTTGGTGCAGAAGCAGTTATTACATATGTGCCAGGCGCAAAGGTAGTCTGAGCACTCAAGTCAGGTCCAGCACCATCTAATTGTATAGTGGTGTTAGCACCAGCGCTCACGCCACTAATGGAAATAGTTCCGTCAGCAGCCCCATTACAGGATACATTGGTTTTGGACGCACTTACTGTTACTTCTATAGGTTGCGAAATGGTAACCGAAGTGGTAGCAGTACAGAATCCATCGGCATTTCCGTTTGGTGCCGAAGCAGTGATTAAATAAGTTCCGGCAGCAAAAGAAGTTTGAGCGCTTAAATCAGAACCTACACCATCTAATTGTATAGTGGTGCTTGCACCTTCACTCAAACCACTAATGGAAATGGTTCCATCAGAAGCCCCATAACAGGATGCATTGGTTTTGGAAGCGCTTACTGTTACTTCTATAGGTTCTGTAATGGTAACTGAAGCGGTTGCAGTACAGAATCCGTCGGCATTTCCGTTTGCAGCTGTTGCTGTTATTAAATAGGTTCCAGGTGCAAATGTAGTCTGGGCGCTCAAGTCAGGACCTGTGCCATCTAATTGAATGGTGGTGCTAGCACCAGCACTCACGCCACTGATAGAGATAGTTCCATCAACTAATCCATTACAGGATACATTGGTTTTGGAAGCGCTTACTGTTACTTCTATAGGTTCCGTAATGGTAACCGAAGTAGTAGCGGTACAGAACCCATCAGTATTTCCGTTTGGAGCCGAAGCAGTTATTAAATAGGTTCCTGGCGCAAAGGTAGTCTGTTCACTTAAATCAGGGCCTGCACCATCTAATTGTATAGTGGTGCTAGCACCTGCACTCAGACCACTAATGGAAATAGTTCCATCAGCAGCCCCATTACAGGATACATTAGTTTTGGAAGCACTTACCGTTACTTCTATAGGTTCCGTAATGGTAACCGAAGCGGTTGCAGTACAGAATCCATCGGCATTACCGTTTGGAGCAGTTGCAGTGATTAAATAAGTTCCGGCAGCAAAGGAAGTTTGAGCGCTTAAATCAGGACCTGCACCATCTAATTGGATAGTGGTGCTTGCTCCAGCACTCACGCCGCTGACAGAGATAGTTCCATCAGCTAATCCATGACAGGATACATTGGTTTTAGAGGCGCTTACAGTTACCTCTATAGGTTCCGTAATGGTAACCGAAGTTGTTGCGGTACAGAATCCGTCGGCATTTCCGTTTGCTGCAGTTGCAGTTATTAAATAGGTACCAGGTGCAAATGTAGTCTGAGCGCTTAAATCTGGGCCAGCTCCATCTAATTGAATTGTGGTGCTAGCGCCTGCACTCAAACCACTGATTGAAATAGTTCCATCGGCTAATCCGTGACAGGATACATTGGTTTTAGAGGCGTTTACAGTTACAGCTATAGGTTCAGTAATGGTTACTGAGGCAGTAGATGTACAGAATCCGCTTCCGTTAGGTTTCGATGCCGTTACTACGTATGTTCCAGGAGCAAATGTAGTCTGGGCACTTAAGTCAGGACCTGCACCATTTAATTGGATTATGGTACTTGCTCCAGCACTTACGCCACTAACAGAGATAGTTCCATCAGCTAATCCATGACAGGATACATTCGTTTTGGATGCACTAACTGTTGGCAAAGGTACCACGACAAAATCAGCTACAGTACGACAACCAGGAACTGAAGAACATTCTGCATAGAAAGGAGTTGTGCCGGCAGTATTTGTATTTGGCAAACCTGAATTTAAAACACCAACTGGGTTAAATGGAGAGCCAGTGCCAATGGATGAACCACCGGAAGAAGCGGTATACCAATTAATAACGCCATTCGCTGTGTAAGTTACAGTGATACGCATATAATCCACATCTACTTGTCTGGTACTACCCGAAGTACTGGTTCCGGAAAGAACTACTCCAAAAGTAGTAGCATTAATATCTGCAGCTGTCCATGTAGTACCCCACAAGTTGCTGGTACCTCCATAAGTGGCCGTTCCAAAAGCATTTGGCCAAGAAGTTCCGCTGGCGAGATTACTACCAACAACGGTACCACCTTTAACTAAACGAACAGTAGTATCAGTCATATTGGTTGTGGTGGCTACCTGACGATTAATAGTAACTGTTATTCCGTTAATGACAGCACCGGCAGGAATTGCAAAGCCATAGTTTGATCCTTGAAGATAATGGGTAGTTGCGTTAGATGCAAGATTTTGAGTCGCATAGGGAGTACCGGCAGTGGTAATATTTCCGGGAGTTGTCCATATTCCTGTACCCACAGCAGCATTATCTGCACCAGCACCAGCATTATTGGGTCCGCTAGAGGTTGGAGTTCCAGCAGGACATACCGTAGGAGATGACAATGTACCGCTTCCGCCTAAACAAACTGAAGCTCCAACAGTGGTAGGCACAGGGTTTATTGTGATGGTAGCAGATCCAGTCATATTCGAAGTACAATTTGTAGTGGCATTAGTCGCGACTACAGTATAAGTACCAGCAGCGGTCTTGATTCCAAAACTGATTGCAGATCCAGTTCCTGCAACAGGAGATCCGTCTGGAGATGCCCCTAAAAATAATTGATAATTGATACCAGTTTGAGAATTACCTAGTCCTACAGGAACTCCCGATGAACCGGCACAATATGCCCCGCCGCCGCTAACAGAAAAAGCGGTTGGTAAGGGATTGATTGTTATTTGAACAGCTAATGAAGTATCAGTACATCCATCTGATGTTACTGTTCTTCTAAACCACGTGGTCTGTGTTAATGATGGGGGAGAATAATTTTGAAGGGTTCTTGAGCCATTAGTAGTACTGGCATTAACATTATTAGCTACAAAATTATCCGTACTCTGGAACCATCCATAAGCATAAGTTCCATTACCGCCAGTAGGTAAAGATCCAGACAGCGCTACTGGTGTAGCACCGCTACAAATAGTTTGATCTGCACTAATGGTATTTCCGGCGATTAATGGACTTACTGTTACTGTTGGTGTAACAGACATTTGAGCTGTACAACCAGTTGCAGTGATGGTAGCCAAGACATTGAATGTCATAACAACAGGAGAAGCGGTATTATTGATTAAATTACCTGTAGGTAAATTAAT
The DNA here is from genome assembly GCF_026870175.2 of Flavobacterium aestivum. NCBI lineage: Bacteria > Pseudomonadati > Bacteroidota > Flavobacteriia > Flavobacteriales > Flavobacteriaceae > Flavobacterium > Flavobacterium aestivum. The sequence goes on from NZ_CP113977.2 coordinate 2,762,259, forward strand.
GGTAGCTCCATTACCTGTAACCGGACTACCTATAAGACTGTTATCCGAATTATTTCTTAGTTGATAAGTTGTAGTTGTAGCTGTAGATAATGCCACAGTAATAGTTGTTCCGGTTCCTGTACATAAAGTGGCTGCTGTCGCCGCAACAGTTCTATTCGGTGGTAATGGATTGATGCTAATTGTTATGGTACCCGACATTTGTGCCGAACAACTTGTTGTTGCATTAGTTGCCAAAACATTATATGTAGTAGCATTTGTCAAGCTTCCGGTAGGTAAATCTATTGTACCTCCCGTACCCGCTACAGGGCTGCCTACATTCACATTACCCGTATTATTTCTTAATTGGTAATTAATTCCTGTTTCAGAACTTAAAACCTGAATATTTGTTGAATTACCGGAACAAATTGCAGTAGTTCCTGATAGGCTTTTGTTTAGTGGGAATGGATTTACTTTTACGGTATACGTCGCAACAACCGGACTACAAGGGCTGTTAGAAACGATCATCGTTAAAGTAACGACACCAACACCATTACCATAATCAGTAATAGCGTCAGCAGCAGATGGAGTATAGGTTGGGGTTAATGTGGTTGCATTGGTTAGTGAACCACCTCCATCGTGTGTCCATAATATGGTTCCATTACTGGACGTTGCCCCACTTACAGTGGCAGTACCGTTCGGGCATATTGACTGATTGCCTCCTGCCGTTGCTGTTGGTGCGGGTTTAATAGTTATGAGCATCTGATCGGTTACAGGCACATAGCAAGGGAAATTGATTGGGTCTTGGTATGGGTCGTATGAAGTTAGAGTCAAGGTAACTGTACCCGCAGTTATGTCTGCTGGTGATGGTATGTAAGTTGCGCTTAATGTAACATTATCAGGTGAGAATGTTCCGGAACCGCTAGACGACCAAGTACCACTGTCTACAGAGCCTGAAACAGAGCCTGCCAAAGATACATTGGGATTAGTGGAACAAACTATTCGATCAACTCCTGCGTCTACTATAGGACCAATTTGTACTGTTACTTGATATGTTGCAGTAACGGGAGGACAAACACCATTAGAAACGGTCATTGTTAATGTGACAAGACCACTATTATTTCCAGGATCTGATGTTGTAGGTGTATAGGTAGGAGTCAGTGTAGTTGCGTTACTTAATGTACCTGTACCGTTATGTGTCCATAATATAGTTCCGTTTGATGCCGAAGCACCACTAACTGTAGCGGTTCCTGTGGTACAAATTGTTTGGCTTCCTCCAGCAGATGCTGTAGATGGGGCAATTACTACTTGAGTCTTTGAGGCTGTTGTAGTTCCGCATGCTCCGCCGCTTGTAGTTAATGTTAATGTCGCGGTACCAGTATATCCGGGAGGAGGGGTCCATGTTGTATTCAAATTGGTATCACCAGCATTAAATGTTCCGCCAACGCCTCCATCAGACCATGTCCCGCCAGTGGCCGAACCGCCAACCGTTCCTCCTAAAGCTGCTGAGGTACCACCCTGACAAATTGAACTAAGTGCAGCTCCGGCACTTGCAGTTGGTTTAGTAATTACTAAATCAGAACCATTATCAGTTCCTGTAGTCGACGGAGTACTTGCGATAACTCTAATTCTATAAGCAGTTCCAGATGCCTGACCAATCGGAATGGTTGCCGAAATGCTTCCTGCTGATGTAGAAGTATTGGTTCCAATAGTTGTTGGAGAAGCAAATGAACCAGAAGAATTTGAAAGTTGTGCTGTAAAAACATTTCCTGCAATATAAGTTCCAGTAATGGTATAGGGGACAGTAACAGTGGCACCTACACAAAATGGAGAGCCACTTATTGCACTTGTGGCAATTGTAGGGGGTGTAATTGGTAAACTCATAGCAGATTCTGCATAGCGTATGGAACCACTAGGTGTTATTGCTGATGTTGCTGCAGCATCTGTTGTATTCGAAACGGGAATTGTACGTTTTGCAACTTCAACCTTCCAAGCAAAACCTCCTCCAGTTCCCGTATTACTTCCTCCGCTCGTCCAGTTTCCATTTATTGTATAACCAGGAAGAGTAGTATTCGTATCGTTATAAACACTTGTTATATAAATTGCCTGATCATTAGCATTTACTGCCATTGCCGCGCTTAATTGAGCAGGTCCACTACCACTATTATTGTTTAAGTTATTTCCTGTAGCATAGGTAGCTGCCTGGTTAACATTCGCATATACAGCATACCATACGGTCATATTTAGCAATGTTCCGGAAAGTGTCACATTAAGTGCTCGGGAAGTATTATCCATAACAGCATTATCTTTTAGATAATACAAATAGGTATGCATACGTCCGCTAGTACCTACATTACTTGTTGCTCTGGTTAGTGTGATACCACCATAGGAAATAGGCGAGGGTTCCGTCCCGTTAGCAGAACTACTGGTGGTGCAACTAATGGCAACAATCAAAATACGGTTAGATCCATTCGCAATAGCAAAACTACTTGTTGTGCCTGTTCCTGATACCTGATCATATGCTTTTGTCCATGCCGTTGGTTGTGTAACTTGCCCAACGGTTACATTCACAAAAAATAAATTCGCAATAAAAAAAATAATAGCGAGAATTCCGAATTTAGGTAGAAATGGTCTCATATTTTATGGAATTAAAAATTATAAATAAACGAATACGGTATGCTTAACGATTTTATGTAAAATCGTAGAATGGGATAACTATTTGTCTAATAAAATCGATAGAATGGGGCATCTATCTTACCAAAAAAATAAATAGAATTGGGGTTTCTATTTTGTCAGATTATTACAATTGTTCTTTTAAAAAGTAGAAAAAAGTTGTTTTTTTAATCTTAAAAAACGACAATACAATTGTTAAATTGATGCGCTAAGTTATGATATTCTTAAAGTGCAAATGTAATTTTAACACTATTTTCGATATAAGTGTTAAAAAAGACTATTAACTGCATAGTCTTGAAAATGAGCTTGATCTGATGTTTTTAAATTTTTATTTTTTTTAGGATTTTGCTCTCATTATAAAATGGCTTAATAATTTTTAGGGTTTTAAAATACTTTTTGTTACCTAATTTTTTAAGAAGCTTGCTATTAGTACATAAAAAAATGACAATCCGAGTTAAATAACTGTTTTGAATAAAAGATTCTTTAGAAGTGTGAATAACCTTTAGATATCATTCAATTTCCGATATAATTTTTTATAAATATGCTATCAAAACATAAAAGATGATTTAAAAGGATTATCGATGAAATAGATTTTACATAAACTTATAATTTGATTTGTGAGCTTTGAATCTACGGGAAATTGGTTTTATCTGTAAAATATATTCTTCAATAGATTTTTTAAATTAATTTATTTCTTTCAAAAGCAAATTGCAGGATGAGAAATAAAATAGTATTAGAGGTTGAATAATATTCAGGTTATCATTGCTTTATGTCAATTTTGGGCAGCTTTATCAGATTATTTTTTTAGAAATAAAAGAAAAATTTGTGTTAATATCTTAAAATTAAAATGTGATTTAACAATAAATAACAAAGATTTAACCCAAAAAAACATCTATAAAAATGCAGCATTAAAAAAAAGAATCATAACAACGGATAAAACTGAATTTCAACGACTTATTTTAATTTTCCTTAACTGTATTTGTATCTTTAGATGTTGTTTTAATGCGATAAAAAGCCAGCTTTTCACTACAAAATAAGTATTGGTTATTGCATAATTGATCCTTGCCCTATATTCTTTTTTGAACCTATCACTACCAATTAAAAAAGGATAAATAAATCCCATTTTTTAATTCTACTCAAAGAATATTAAAAAGGTGTGGCATGAAAAAATTCTATCTCAATTTGCAACAGTATATTTTAAAAACAATTATTTTATTCTGGACTTTTCTTATTGTTTTTGTGTTTGGGGATTCTGCTTTTGCCCAAACAACTACAGTAACTATTACAACAACCGGTTCCGATAGCTGGACAGTTCCTTGCGGAGTAACTTCCATCACAGTCAAAGCATGGGGTGCCGGTGGTGCCGGTGGTGCGGCCACGATAAACCCTAGTGGTGGTTCTGGCGGTGGTGGTGGCGGATATAGTACTTATATTGCTTCGGTTAGTTCTGGTCAGGTTATAAATTATACTGTTGGTTCAAAAGGCTTAGGGGGCACTGGAGATGGCGGAGATGGTGGATCAACCACTATTTTGGCATTAACAGCCCATGGCGGTACTGGAGGACTTCAAGATAATGGTACATTTGGTCTTGGAGGAACAGCTTCTGGCGGAACTACGAATACTACAGGTTCTGATGGTTCACAAGGATCAGTTACCACTGGTGGAGCAGGAGGCGATGGCGCTAATGGAGGCGCAGGAGGAGCCGCCGCTGTAATAGTAACCTCAAATGGGAATGATGGGACTGGACCTGGTGGAGGTGGAGGTGGAGGTTTCCAATTGGCAGCCGGTACCTCTAACGGAGGTAATGGAGCCGATGGTCAAATTGTAATAACCTATACTACTCCAGCAACAATCGGAGCACCAACCTCAGTTACACCCAGTAGCGGAACAGGGGTTTGTACCGGATCAAGCATCGACTTGAATGCCACTTCAGCCGGAAATACAATTAATTGGTATACAGTACCTACTGGAGGAACATCTATTGGATCATCAGCAAGCGGAGCCGATTTTTCGGTATCGCCAGCAGCTAATACAACTTATTATGCCGAGGCAGAATCATCTTTAGGCTGTATAAGTTCCAGTCGAACCGCAACTGGTTTAATAACGGTAAATGAACTTCCGATTATTACTGTACAGCCTACCACGCCTGCAGCAGTTTGTGCCGGAGCTGGACCAAGAACAATAACGGTAACAGCAACCACTCTTCCTATAACGTATCAATGGAGAAAAAATGGGACGCCTTTGACCAATACAGCTCCCTATAGCAATGTTACTACTAAAACGATGTCAATAACTGCCCCAGCTTTTTCTGAAAATGGAGCTTCTTTTGATGTGATTGTGACTAATGCCGAAGGATGTTCAGCTACTTCTAATGCTGTGGTTTTGACGGTAAATCCTTCGCCTTCAGCTCCAACATCAGTTACACCCAGTAGCGGAACAGGGGTTTGTACCGGATCGAGCACTAACTTGAATGCGACTTCAGCCGGAAATACAATTAATTGGTACACGGTAGCTACAGGAGGAACTTCTATTGGTTCATCAGCAAGCGGAGCTGATTTTTCGGTAACACCAGCAAGTAATACAACTTATTATGCAGAGGCAGAATCACCTTTAGGTTGTGTAAGTTCTACTCGAACCGCAACTGGTTTAATAACGGTAAATGCACTTCCTATTATTACTGTACAACCTACTACACCTCCAGCAGTTTGTGCCGGAGCAGGTCCAAGAACTATTACAGTAACGGCAACGACTCTCCCCATAACCTATCAATGGAGAAAAAATGGGACGCCTTTGACCAATACTGCTCCTTATAGTAATGTTACCACTAAAACGATGTCAATAACTGCTCCAGCTGTTTCAGAAAATGGAGCTTCTTTTGATGTGATTGTGACTAATGCCGAAGGATGTTCAGCAACTTCCAATGCCGTGGTTTTGACGGTAAATGCTTTGCCTTCAGCTCCAACACCTGTCACACCCTCTAGTCCCGTGAGTGTTTGTAACGGGGCAAGTGTCAATTTGAATGGTACATCAGCCGGTAATACCATTTATTGGTTTACAACTGCAACTTTAGGATCAAGTCTTGGGTCTGCAGCTAGCGGAACCAATTTCCCGGTAGTGCCTGCAAACAATACAACTACAACGTATTATGCCGAATCACGTACTCCCGCAGGCTGTGCCAGTTCTACCCGTACAGCAACCAGTACAGTAACGACAAGTGCGCTTCCTGTTATTACTACACAACCCGCTAGCCCAGCAGCTGTTTGTGCCGGATCAGGAACAAGAACTATTAGTATAACGGCAACAGGTGTTACCACTTACCAATGGAGAAGAAATGGAGTAGACTTAACTAATGTCGCTCCTTATAACGGGGTTACTACGGCAACACTAACGATAACCAATCCGGCTGCTACAGATGCCGGTACTTTTACAGTGGTACTCAATGGTTCAGGTTGTTCACTAACTTCCAATACGGCAACGCTGACGGTGAATAGTCTTCCTACGGCACCTTCACCCGTGACTCCAAGTAGTGCAGTAGTGGCTTGTAATACAGCAGGAACCACGCCTCTAAATGCTACTTCTGCTGGTAATACGATTGATTGGTATACCGTTGCAATTGGGGGATCGACTATTGGTTCTTCGGCCAGTGGAGCCAATTTTACGGTATCTGCCCCAACAGCAACAGTGTATTATGCCGAATCCCGTAATGCAGCGACTGGCTGCGTCAGTTCCAGCCGAACTGCGACTGCCTCGGTAACATCAAATGTTTTACCAGTCATATCTACACAACCCGCAACCCCTGCCGCTGTTTGTGCCGGATCGGGAACAGTAACGATTAGTGTAACTGCAAGTGGTGTTAGCACTTATCAATGGAGAAGGAATGGTGTGAATTTAACTAATGTGGCTCCTTATAGTGGAGTTACTACAGCAACTCTGACGATAACCAATCCACCGATCGGTGATAATGGTGCTTCTTTTGATGTACTACTCAATAGTGCTACTTGTCCGGTTGCTTCCAATTCGGTTACTTTAACGGTCAATGCAGCACCTTCAGCACCTACTTCGGTTACACCTAGTAGTGCAGTTTCATTTTGTAGCGGCTCAGGAACAATAAATCTGAATGGTACTTCTGCTGGCAATACAATATATTGGTACACAGTATCCACAGGAGGTACCAGTATTGGATCATCTGCAAGTGGGGCCAATTTTTCAGTAACACCTGCAAGTACTACTACTTATTATGCTGAAGCTCGTAATGCTTCTGGTTGTAATAGTGCTACCCGAACCGCAACTGCCACAATAACGGTAAGTACAACACCTAATCCCGTTATTGAGTTTACTGAAGGACAGAATGATCACACTTATACGATAACTACTTGCGGTCATATCGCGCCATCGGAGAATGATCTTGACGTTAATTCGGGTAATCCAAGTGGTAATCAGAACACGTTTAGCCCTGCAACCGGACAATGGCAAGTAAGCTATGATAATGGAGCGACCTGGGCAAATGCTCCTGGGCCTTCAAGTACGACACCACAATACATATTTGATCCTGTTTATACCAATTATGAGAATATTCCCGGTACTTATTATTTCCGATTAATAATTACCAATAATGGTTGCTCAGGTACCAGTAACAGTATTGTATTAACTGTAACAGGAAGCGTTACTTTAACGCCAGGTTCCATTGCTGGAAATCAAAGTTCCTGTACAGCACCTTTTGATCCTGTAGCATTTACCGCGCCAACTGCACCAAGTGGTGGAGCTGGAGCTGGTACTTATAGTTATATATGGCAATCTTCAACAGACAATACGAACTTCACTACTATTTCGGGTGCTACGGCAGATACTTATAATGCTCCGGCAATTAGCCAAACAACATACTATCGTCGTTACGTAGTATCAGGAACCAATGGGGGAGGATGTAGTGCTGTTAGTAATACAATTACAGTTTCGGTAGGAACTCTGCCAGCTCCTGTTGTCGGAACTATTACACAGCCTACTTGTGCTTTAGCTACAGGTAGTGTGGCATTAAGTGGTTTACCGGGAGGAAGCTGGACGATAAACCCTGGAAGCATTGCGGGTAGTACTGTGACTACTACCATCTCTGGACTTGCTGCTGGTACCTATAATTTTACGGTAACGCAATCATCGTGTACTTCGCCAGCATCTGCCAATGTGGTTATAAATGCACAACCAGTTACTCCATCAGCACCAACAGCAAGTGTAACCACACAGCCTACCTGTTCCACACCAAAAGGAACTATAGTAGTTACTGTTCCTGCGCCAGCGGCTAATGTTACTTATACGGTAACCGGAACATCTCCGGTTGTGGCTGCGGTAACTCAAGCGTCTGCTACATTTGCAAATCTAAGTCCGGGAGTTTATTCAGTAACCACTACCAATACTACATCTGGATGTACATCTAGTGGAACAAGTCTTACTGTAAATGCAGTTCCGGCAAACCCTGCAGCGCCAACGGCCAGTGTAACGGTACAGCCTACCTGTACTACTCCAAAAGGAACAATAGTAATCACAGTACCAGCACCGGCAGGAAATGTGGTCTATACTGTAACCGGAACATCTCCGGTTGTGGCAGCGGTAACCCAAGCATCAGCTACATTTGCAAATTTAAGTCCGGGAATTTATTCGGTAACTACTACCAATACTACTACGGGCTGTACATCAAGTGCAACGAGTCTAACGGTAAATGCAGTTCCAGCGAATCCAGCAGCGCCAACAGCCAGTGTAACTGTCCAACCTACCTGTACCACACCAACAGGAACGATAGTAGTTACAGTTCCAGCGCCAGCGGCTAATGTTACTTATACAGTAACCGGAACATCTCCGGTTGTGGCAGCGGTAACCCAAGCGTCAGCTACATTTGCAAACTTAAGTCCGGGAATTTATTCGGTAACTACTACCAATACGACTACGGGCTGTACATCAAGTGCAACAAGTCTAACAGTAAACGCAGTTCCAGCGAATCCAGCAGCGCCAACGGCAAGTGTAACTGTCCAACCTACCTGTACGACACCAACAGGAACGATAGTAGTTACAGTTCCGGCGCCAGCGGCTAATGTTACTTATACGGTAACCGGAACATCGCCGGTTGTGGCGGCGGTAACACAAGCGTCAGCTACATTTGCAAATTTAAGTCCGGGAATTTATTCGGTAACTACCACCAATACTACCACGGGATGTACATCAAGTGCAATAAGCCTAACGGTAAATGCGGTTCCAGCGAATCCAGCAGCGCCAACGGCAAGTGTAACTGTCCAACCTACGTGTACTACACCAACGGGAACGATAGTAGTTACAGTTCCAGCGCCAGCGGCTAATGTTACTTATACGGTAACTGGAACATCTCCGGTTGTGGCGGCGGTAACACAAGCGTCAGCTACATTTGCAAATTTAAGTCCGGGAATTTATTCGGTAACTACCACCAATACTACCACGGGATGTACATCAAGTGCAATAAGCCTAACGGTAAATGCGGTTCCAGCGAATCCAGCAGCGCCAACGGCAAGTGTAACTGTCCAACCTACGTGTACTACACCAACGGGAACGATAGTAGTTACAGTTCCAGCGCCGGCGGCTAATGTTACTTATACGGTAAGCGGAACATCTCCGGTTGTGGCAGCGGTAACCCAAGCGTCAGCTACATTTGCAAATCTAAGTCCGGGAGTTTATTCGGTAACCACTACCAATACAACTACTGGCTGTACATCAAGTGCAACAAGTCTAACGGTAAATGCTGTTCCAGCGAATCCAGCAGCACCAACAGCCAGTGTAACAATACAGCCTAACTGTACTACACCAACAGGAACAATAGTAATTACTGTTCCTGCGCCAGCGGCTAATGTTATATATACAGTAACCGGAACTGCTCCAGTTGTGGCAGCGGTAACACAAGCGTCGGCTACATTTGCAAACCTAGATCCAGGAATTTATTCGGTAACTACTACTAATACGACTACGGGCTGTACATCAAGTGCAACAAGCCTAACGGTAAATGCACAGCCACCGACACCAGCAGTTCCAACAATCAGCAGTACTGCTGCAACTTGTGCTGCCGATGGTACGAGTACGATCAGCAATTATCTTGCGGGTAACACTTATACATTCACTCCGGCAGGTCCAACAGTGGGTGCAGGCGGACTGATAAGTGGTATGACCCTAGGCACATCCTACACCGTTACGGCGAGTAGCGGAGGCTGTACCTCTACAGCTTCGACCTCATTCAGCAATGCGGCTCAGTTGACAACTCCTGCAGTTCCAACAATCAGTAGCACCGCAGCTACCTGTGCTGCAGATGGTTCGAGCACGATTAGTAATTATCTAGCCGGTAACACTTATACATTTACCCCAGCGGGTTCAACAGTGGGCGCGGGCGGATTAATCAGCGGCATGATCTTAGGTACATCCTACACCGTTACAGCAAGTAGCGGAGGCTGTACTTCTACAGCTTCGGCTTCATTCAGCAATGCGGCTCAGTTGACAACTCCAGCGGTTCCAACTATCAGTAGCACTGCTGCTACCTGTGCTGCTGCCGGTACGAGCACGATTAGTAATTATCTAGCCGGTAACACTTATACATTTACCCCAGCGGGTCCAACAGTGGGCGCGGGCGGACTGATCAGCGGTATGACCCTAGGTACTTCCTATACCGTTACAGCAAGTAGCGGAGGCTGTACCTCTACAGCTTCGGCTTCGTTCAGTAATGCAGCTCAATTAGTTACTCCAGCGGTTCCAACAATCAGTAGCACCGCAGCTACCTGTGCAGCCGACGGTTCGAGCACGATCAGCAATTATTTAGCGGGTAACACCTATACATTTACCCCAGCGGGTCCAACAGTGGGCGCGGGCGGACTGATCAGCGGTATGACCCTAGGTACTTCCTATACCGTTACAGCAAGTAGCGGAGGCTGTACTTCTGCGGCTTCGGCTTCGTTCAGCAATGCGGCTCAGTTGGTGACTCCAGCGGTTCCAACAATCAGTAGTACCGCAGCTACTTGTGCTGCCGACGGTACGAGTACAATCAGTAATTATCTAGCGGGCAACACCTATACATTTACCCCAGCGGGTCCAACGGTGGGCGCGGGCGGACTGATCAGCGGCATGACTCTCGGTACTTCGTATACCGTTACGGCGAGTAGCGGAGGCTGTACCTCAACAGCTTCAGCTTCATTCAGTAATGCGGCGCAATTGGTAACCCCAGCGGTTCCAACAATCAGTAGTACCGCGGCGACTTGTGCTGCCGATGGTACAAGTACGATCAGTAATTATCTAGCGGGCAACACCTATACATTCACTCCGGCAGGTCCAACGGTTGGAGCAGGCGGACTGATTGGCGGCATGACTCTCGGTACATCCTATACCGTTACAGCGAGTAGCGGAGGTTGTAGCTCAACAGCTTCGGCTTCGTTCAGTAATGCGGCTCAGTTGACAACTCCAGCGGTTCCGACAATCAGCAGTACCGCTGCTACTTGTGCTGCCGACGGTACGAGTACAATCAGCAATTATCTAGCGGGTAACACCTATACATTTACCCCTGCGGGTCCAACGGTGGGAGCGGGCGGACTGATTAGCGGTATGACTCTCGGTACATCCTATACCGTTACAGCCAGCAGCGGAGGCTGTACTTCTACAGCTTCGGCTTCGTTCAGCAATGCGGCGCAATTGGTGACTCCAGCGGTTCCGACAATCAGCAGTACTGTGGCTACCTGTGCAGCCGACGGTTCGAGCACGATCAGCAATTATCTAGCGGGTAACACCTATACATTTACCCCAGTAGGCCCAACAGTGGGCGCGGGCGGATTAATCAGCGGCATGATCTTAGGTACATCCTACACCGTTACAGCAAGTAGCGGAGGCTGTACTTCTACAGCTTCGGCTTCATTCAGCAATGCGGCTCAATTAGTTACTCCAGCGGTTCCAACAATCAGCAGTACCGTGGCGACTTGTGCTGCCGATGGTACGAGTACGATCAGCAATTATCTAGCTGGTAACACTTATACATTCACTCCGGCAGGTCCAACGGTGGGTGCGGGCGGATTGATCAGCGGCATGACTCTCGGTACATCCTACACCGTTACAGCCAGTAGCGGAGGTTGTACCTCTACAGCTTCGACCTCATTCAGCAATGCGGCTCAGTTGACAACTCCTGCGGTTCCAACAATCAGCAGTACCGCGGCGACTTGTGCTGCTGCCGGTACGAGTACAATCAGCAATTATCTAGCGGGTAACACTTATACATTCACTCCGGCAGGTCCAACAGTGGGTGCGGGTGGACTGATTAGCGGCATGACTCTTGGTACTTCGTATACTGTTACAGCAAGCAGCGGAGGTTGTACTTCTACAGCTTCGGTTTCATTCAGTAATGCGGCTCAGTTGATTACTCCTGCGGTTCCAACAATCAGCAGTACTGCTGCAACTTGTGCTGCCGATGGTACGAGCACGATCAGTAATTATCTAGCGGGTAACACCTATACATTTACCCCTGCAGGTCCAACAGTGGGAGCGGGTGGACTGATCAGCGGCATGACCTTAGGAACTTCGTATACCGTTACGGCAAGTAGCGGAGGTTGTACCTCAACAGCTTCGGCTTCGTTCAGCAATGCAGCGCAATTGATAACCCCGGCGGTTCCGACAATCAGCAGCACCGCAGCTACTTGTGCTGCCGACGGTTCGAGCACAATCAGCAATTATCTAGCAGGTAATACCTATACTTTTACTCCGACTGGTCCAACAGTGGGCGCGGGCGGACTAATTAGCGGTATGATTTTAGGTACTTCTTATACTATTACAGCGAGTAGCGGAGGCTGTACCTCAACAGCTTCAGCTTCATTCAGCAATGCGGCTCAGTTGGTGACTCCAGCGGTTCCAACAATCAATAGCACCGCAGCTACTTGTGCTGCCGACGGCACGAGCACTATCAGCAATTATCTAGCGGGTAACACTTATACATTCACTCCAGCGGGTCCAACAGTGGGTGCAGGCGGATTGATTAGCGGCATGACTCTCGGTGCATCCTACACCGTTACAGCCAGTAGCGGAGGCTGTACCTCTACAGCTTCGGCTTCATTCAGTAATGCAGCTCAATTAGTTACTCCAGCGGTTCCGACAATCAGTAGCACTGCGGCGACTTGTGCTGCCGATGGTACGAGTACGATCAGCAATTATCTAGCGGGTAACACTTATACATTTACCCCAGCGGGTCCAACAGTGGGTGCGAGCGGATTAATCAGCGGCATGACTCTCGGTACATCTTACACCGTTACGGCCAGTAGCGGAGGTTGTACCTCTACAGCTTCGGCTTCATTCAGTAATGCAGCGCAATTGGTAACCCCAGCGGTTCCAACAATCAGCAGTACCGCGGCGACTTGTGCTGCCGACGGTACGAGTACGATCAGCAATTATCTAGCCGGTAACACCTATACATTCACTCCGGCAGGTCCAACAGTGGGCGCAGGCGGATTGATTAGCGGTATGACTCTTGGTACTTCTTACACCGTTACGGCCAGTAGCGGAGGCTGTACCTCAACAGCTTCGGCTTCGTTCAGTAATGCGGCCCAATTGGCTACCCCTGCGGTTCCAACGCTTACTGCTGGTACTATTAACTGTAATGATGCAACAGTAGATTGGACACCATCAGCTAATGTAACAGGTTATCGTATAGATGTGGCAACAGATGCGGCTTTTACAAGTATTTTGCCATCTTATAACAATTTGCCATTCGGCAATGCAGTAGTTTCAACGAATGTAAACGGATTGGCATCGGGCATGACATTTTATGTAAGAGTACGTGCAGAAAATAGTTGCGGAGCGAGTGCTAATTCGACTACTCTTACAATAACTACCGGATCTAGTGCAACTAGTTTTACAACTACTGAAGAACAACCCAATTGTATAGTTGCTACAGGAAAAATAACTGTTAATGAGTCTGTTGTTGATCCATCTGATCAATATAGTTTTGATGATGGAGCGACATATCAATCTTCGAATGTAAAAGCGTTATTGGCTGCTGGAACTTATAAAGTGAAAGTAAAAAATGTAAATGGATGTGAAACTTTAGCCAAAACAGTTGTCATAAATGCTTCGGTTACTACAACTTATACCGGAACATGGTCTAATGGAGTTCCCGATATACTTAAAAGAGCAGTTTTTGCAAGTAATTATACATTTGCGGGAAATCTACAAGCCTGTTCTTGTCAAGTGAATACAGGAGTTAGCGTAACTGTTAATTCAGGATTCTCTTTAGTGTTAGAAAACGGACTAGATGTAGTAGGAACCGGAATAATAACTTTTGAAAACAATTCAAGTTTGATACAAACCAATAATGTGGTTAATACAGGAAATATAACTTATAAAAGAAATACCACACCAGTTGGTAAATTTGATTATACTTATTGGTCTTCTCCGGTTTCCCCTCAAACTTTATTGAATGTTTCGCCTACAACATTATCTGATAAGTATTTATCTTGGGATGCTGTTGCCGGAACATGGAAAATTGAAGCTACAGGAACCGTAATGGCCAAAGGGGTTGGTTATATTATTCGTGGTCCACAAGGAAATTTGACTCCAGCAGTTTATACGGCAAACTTTATTGGTGTACCTAATAACGGAAATATCTCTTATTCTATAGCTGGTTCTGGATTGAATTATCTTATTGGAAATCCATATCCGTCTGCTTTAGATGCCGATGCATTTTTGGGGGCAAATCCAGCTTTAGACGGAACTATTTATTTTTGGACACATAATACACCAGTAACAAATCTTCTCTATAATCATGGTGATTATGCTTCTTACAATGCAGTGGGAGGTACCGGAACAGCTGCAATAAATACTGGAGTTAGCAATTCTGCTCCAACAGGAAAAGTAGCCTCAGGACAATCGTTTTTTGCGACAACAAATGCTGGGGGTACTGTTACTTTTGATAATACGATGAGAGTAGGTGCTGGCGGAGCAATACTTAATAATTCTCAATTCTTTAAAGGAACGAAAACTAAAACGGCAAGTAATGCATTAGAAAAACACCGGGTTTGGTTAAATTTATCAGATACAGAAGGTGCCTTCAAGCAATTGTTAGTTGGGTATGTTACCAGCGCAACTAATGGAATTGATAGACGTTTTGATGGAGGAAGCCTGGATGCAAATACCTTTGTAGATTTTTATAGTATTAATGATAATAAGAAACTTTCTATTCAAGGACGTGCTTTACCATTTGATATGGACGACCAAGTGCCTTTGGGATATAGAACGACTATTGAAGGAACTTTTTCGATTGATATTGACCAAGCTGATGGATTTTTAGCTGATATACCAATATTTTTAGAGGATAAATTGACGGGTGCTATTGTTAATCTTAAAAATGGAGCATATAGCTTTTCTACAACTGTAGGGACATTCGATGATCGTTTTGTATTGCGATACTTTGATAAGTCTATTAAGGGAAATAATTTTAACTCTGATAATTTTGGTGAAATAAATAAAGATGTACTGATCACAGTTAAAAATCATATTGTGAAAATCTATTCTTTTGGTCAAATCATTGATAAAGTGATTATTCACGATTTGATGAGAAGAGAGCTTTTTGAAGAAGATAATATCAATAGCAATGAATTTAGTGTTCCTGAATTTAGTTTGACTGATCAAGTTTTGATAGTGAAAATCCGTTTGAATAATGGCAAATGGATTACAGAGAAAATTGTTTTTTAAATTACCAGAATAAAAAAAATGTTGCTTGTATTTGTGTGTTGATTTTTTATGAAAATCAATTTAATTAACCCGTTAATCATGTTTGTTTTTTACTGCAAATAATCATGGTTAGCGGGTTGTTTTTATGTGATTTAAGAAGAGTTTATTAGATGTTTTACTTCTCATATAGTCAGTCTATGTAAAAAATAGAGCTATTTTCTATCAAATCTTTAATGATTAGTCATAAATCTATGTCTCTATGTGGTTTATTATTATTTAAATTGAATTACACCCAACTGTAATCATTTGTTACTTAATACGGCTTGCTATAAAATCTCTGAATCAAAGGAAGTTGTTTTTAAGAAAAGACGCAAAGCTAAAGATTATTTTATCAGTATTTTCGGCATTAATTTATATATTTGAAAAAAAACTTTAGACGAAATTGTACATAAACAAATGACAAACGCAAAATTATATTTTTTAGGAGAAGAACGAGAGTTGCTCTGGACAAGTATGAGTTATGATAAATTTACTTGCGGGAAAGGCTCACCAAGATCAGACATGGAAGGCGGCATGATAACATTGGTATTTACTACACAAGAAAATGATGATGTTTTTATGCATAATATGACCAAAGAAGTGGAGCTGGAAACAGACAGAATGGAAGATGGAGAAATACATTTTTGGGATAAAGGTATTAATGAAGCTGTAACCAGAAAATACAAATTTAAGGACACTTATATAGTCGGGTTTTCGGAAATATTCTCTACCTATCATACCGGTAATATGCAAACTCATCTTACCATTTCTCCAGCCATTCAGGACTATGGAGCAAAACTAGTTAAACATTGGAATAAATCCTGGATCCCACCAAGTGAACCAGCACCATACCAACCTCAAAAAGAAGAGGAGAAAGAAAAAGTTGAAATAGATGATATCTATTTAGATAAATCTGACGCAACCGTATTATATAATTATGGAAAAGTAACTGGAGATATTAGGATAATAGATAGATACGACTGGGAGGATGCGAATGCGATTGGAGATGACACTGAAAAAGTAAATAAACTAAAAAGTGATAGCAGAGTTGTACTTGTAAATGACATACAAATTCAAGAAAAAATTCAAGAAATTCACGCTTTAACGAATAAAGTTGAAGAACAAATATTTATTGTTCTAAATAGAGATACTGCAAATGTTGAAGCTGTATTTGGACCAGAAGGGGTTGATGGTCTAACAGAAATTGATGCAGAATATAAAGGTATTGGTAAAGACGATAATGGAAAAACAATTTATAGTAAATCACCAACAATTAAGGCAGATGGAAAAAGATATCCACTTTTGGGTCAAGTTCATACGCATAATTTAATGAAATCCGAACCTACAAATCCAAATCAAGTATTCGGGTCTACAGATACAAAAGAAAATGGCTTCGGTACATCTTCTATAGATCAAGCAACTGCAATGTCATTAGGTATAGAAATTTACTCTTTAGATAGTTGGAATTTTTATAGCAAAACAGCTGAAGTTATTATAAATAGAGTTGATCCAACAGGCAAAGAAACAAAAGGTATTGGAAAAAGTATAGGGAAAGGTCAGGGTAAAAAAATAGTTAATGTTGGTTTAGAATGTTTAAATCTAAAAGTTGGTCGAAAATGAAAAATATAACAACATTAATTTTATTTCTTAGTTTTTGCTTTGCGGGAAACAGCCAAAATAAAACAGATTTTTATGATAAAAACGAAAAAATAAATCTTTTTGCGTTTATAGGAGAAAAAGTATCAATAGAAGAATTCGACCCCAATAAAAACAATGCTGTAAAAGTGTATGATCCTGTCGAAAAAGATTCTATTTTGAAAATAAAACATGTTATGGACAGAGCATTTCGTGTAAAATATAAAATCTTAAAAAATATCTTTAATGACTTAAAAACGGATACTATAGAATTTATTGTTTATGATCATTATGGAACTCCAAACTTTGAAAAATATAAAAATGTAATACTATATATTTCAAAAAGTTCAGTTGGTAATTATTATTATCTCCAAAAATACCAATATGATGTAGTATACAAAGATGATAAGGATAATTGGTTTGGTTATAGTCAAAATGTAAAGTCAAAAAAGAAAAAAAAAATAAGTTTAGAAACAATATTTAACAATAAACGAAACAACGTTTTTAAAGAATTATTTACATATGAAGAATAAAATATTTAAATAATTGGAACAATATATTGTTCTATTTTACAATATCAAAATTTAAGCAAAGACTTATATCGTACTAAATAAAAAATTATTTTTAATCTCATTGCTTATATAAAATATCCAACGCTAAACATAAATTTTTCAGAATAGATGCTAAAACTGGAAAAACAATAACGGAAGAAATTGTGAACTAACAAATATGGTGTGATTTTTATTTTTCGAAAATTACCGTATTTGCAGTCGCGCCTAGATCCAATAAGTTTTTAGAGATGCTTTTTACAAAATCTGCGGGACCGCAGACATAAAAGTTTTGGCTAAAATCGGCTATGTTTTCGATTAGGAAATTGCGATCAATTCTTTTTTCGATATATCCCATAACGTTTTCGCGGGTGTATAATTTCAAAAAATTTTTCTTTAGCATTTTTTGTAATTCCTCGGCCATAATCACATCTTCGGTGGTTTTGTTACTGTAAATAAGTCTGTTGTAGGCGATGAGTTGCTTCTTGTATAAATCTCTGAAGATAGAAATAAATGGTGTAATACCAGCACCACCGGCAATGAAAGTACCTGGCCCTTTGTATTGAATAGCTCCGAAAACATCATGCAGAATCAATTCAGCTCCAGCATTGGTGCTGCCTAGTTTATTGGTCACACCTTCATGGTCGTTGTATATCTTAATCATGAATTCAAGATAATTTTGTTCTCTTAAATTGGTAAAGGTAAAAGGACGTAATTTATCTTGCCATTCAGGTAGATTTATGGAGACATCGGTAGCTTGTCCTGGAATGAAATCGTATCCAGAAGGTTTTTCAACAATAAAACATTTTACATCATGGGTGATATAAAATGCTTTCAATATTTTTACAATGTGAGTGTTGTCCATGGAGTTTGTTATTAATCTAATTTTTCATCGACTAGTTTTGCAAAACTTTTTGCTGCACTTGTGAAGTCTGATGGTATGAGTATCACCGTAGTGGTGTTGTTGTCAATACCTATCTCTGCTAACATTTGCATACGTCTTAATTCGAGTGCAATTGGGCTTTCTTCCATTTTTTTTGCCCCTTGAGTTAGTTTAATGGAGGCTTCTAATTCGGCTTCAGCTTTTACGATTCGGGCTCTTTTTTCTCTGATGGCTTCAGCTTCACGAGCCATGGCTCTTTGCATTGCTTCTGGGATTTCGACATCTTTCATTTCTACCATTTCAATTTTAATTCCCCAAGGTTCAGTTGCTGAATCCACAATTTTTTGAAGAGTTCCATTGATCTGTTCTCTTTCTCTTAATACTTCGTCTAGAGAATGTTGTCCGATAATGTTTCTTAAAGCGGTGACTGAGAATTGATAAACTGCTTTGTTGTAATCTGCTACTTTAATAATTGCATTCTCTGGATTTGTTATTTTAAACCATAGTACTGCATTTACTTTGATCGTTACACTGTCTTTTGTGATAGTTTCTTGTTGTTCGAGATCTACAGTATTCGTTCTAATGTCTACTCGTTGTTGTCTCTCTATAAAAGGAATAATCCAATAAATTCCCGGACCTTTTATGTTTTTGAAGCGACCAAGTCTAAAGACCACTCCACGTTGGTATTCTTGGGCAATGCGAATTCCAACTATTATGAACAGTATTGCTATTATTGCGATAATCTGGATGGGAGTCATGATGGTTGTTTTTTAATATTGAATTTTTTAGATCATTTACAATATATCAATCAGTGATTTGGAAAATTAGCATTATATGGCATTAGAGAAGTAGTTGATTTGATTAAAATCAGTAGTAAAGATACAAAATAAATAAATCATAAAAACCATGTAATGATTTGATTGTTATTGCTTTACTTTTTTTTAATGGAAAAATTGACCTAAAAGTCACATATAAACAAATAAATAATTTCTTCTAAAAATAAGATGGGGTATTATTAAGGGCATTAATTGTAACTATTTTGAAAATAAATTAAGCTTAATTATGATACAAATGAGTATCCTTACAAGAATTATGTTGTAGCTAAATGATTCTAAATGAGTTGTTAAAGTTTTTTAAAACCATTTTTATTTTAAATAATGTAGTTTGAAGTTTTTTTAAATGCTTTCATCGAAAATATTAAAAAAAGCAATGTCTTGATTTTAGAATAATGTAGCTTAGTGTAGAATTTTTTGAAAATTGTGTGATAAAGTTGCCTCTTTTTGACGCAATAAATGCCTTAATCACTTTTTTAAGGAATTTAATTTCATTGTTTTAATAAAAATTGGAATTCCCAATTCCGTTGTTTTTAGATTTCAATTGTTTCATGTGTTGTATTCGTTATTTATTATTTTAAAATTATTAAATATGAAAACATTTCTACCTAAAGCTGGATTTTTAACGATTGTTTTTTTAATTGCAAATTTATTTTTTGCAACTGCCTCTTATGGGCAAATTCTTATTTCAGATCAAGAGGATTATGCACCGGGATCAACTTGTACATTAACCGGTACTGGTTTCTTGCCAGGAGAAACGGTTTCAATGGTAGTTAGACATGCGGATGAAACACCGGATAGTGGCGAAGACCATGATTCTTGGGTAGTTATCGCAGATGAGAATGGTAATTTTGTCACGACTTGGCATGTTTGCGAGGATGATTGCTTGGGTTCTACTTTGAGAGCTACTGCTGATGGACTAACAAGTGGTTTACATGCGGAGGTAGTGTTTACGGATGGAAATTTAAGTACAGTAACAGTTGGTGCTCAAAGCACTAGTCTTGTATATGGTACCAGTAGTTCCGTTACATATCCCATTGTAGTTACTGCATCTAATACTAGTGGTAATTTTTCCGTAACGATGAGTGTAACAGGTTTACCAACTGATATAAGTAGTGCCGTTTTCAGCAATCCCACTTTTACCCTTGCTCCAAATGGAACTCAGAATTTGACACTTACGGTGACTACTCTAAATACGACTAAAGTTCCGGTATCTCCTCCTACTTTTACCGTAACGGCTACTGGAGGTGGAGGTTCTGGAAGCAAATCAGGTACACAAATATTTACTATTAACAAACGGGCACTTACAGGATCAATTACAGTAAGTAACAAGATATATGATAACACGACTATTGCCACTATTGCCACGCGAAGTTTGGCAGGCCTTGTTGGAGCAGATGTAGTTTCATACACCGGTGGTACAGCTGCATTTACTCCTAATGAAAATGTAGGAACAGAAAAAATTGTGAATGCAACTGGACTTAGTTTATCGGGTGTAGATGCAGGTAACTATACAGTAAATACTGCTGCCTCAACAACAGCAAATATTACTGTTCGCACATTAACCATAACAGCAGCTCCGAATACAAAAAACTATGATGGAACTGTAAGTTCGGCATCAACTCCTTCAATTACATCAGGTAGTATACAAACTGGAGATACATCGGGTTTCACAGAGACTTACGATACGAAAAATAAAGGTGTAGGCAAAACATTAACTCCGTCTGGAATTGTAAATGATGGCAATAGTGGTAACAACTATGCTTATACTTTTGTAAATAGTTCAGCTGGAGTAATTAATGCACGGACATTGACGGTAACCGCTGCTGCCAATACAAAAGCGTATGACGGAACTACAACAGCAGCTGCAATACCAACTATTACAACTGGGTCGTTGGTAAGTGGAGATATAGGGACATTTAGCGAAACTTATGATACTAAAAATCAGGGTAGCGGCAAAACTATGACACCTGTATTAGTTTCTATTGTTGATGGTAGCAGTACGGATATGGCAGGAAATTACTCTGTTACACTTGCCACAAGTGCCAACAGTGTAATCAATAAAAGACCAATAACAGTTACAGCAACAGCTAATACAAAAATGTATGATGGAACTACAATTGCCGCTGCAGTACCTACAATTACAAACGGAACATTAGCAAGTGGAGATGTGGGGATATTTAATGAAACTTATACTACAAAGAATCAAGGTGTAGGCAAAACTATGACGCCAGTATTAGTTTCTATTGTTGATGGAAGTAATGCAAATATGGCAGGAAACTATATTGTGACATTGGCTACAAGTGCTACTGGAACGATCAATATGTTGCCAATAACGATTACAGCAGTAACAAATACAAAAACGTATGACGGAACAACTAGTGCTGCATCTGTGCCTATAGTTACTTCAGGTGTCGTGCAAACAGGTGATGTTGCAGCTTTTACAGAAGTTTATGCCAACAAAAATGTAGGTTCAAGTAAGATATTAATTCCAGCGGGGATTGTTAATGACGGAAATAGTGGCAATAATTATGCTTATACATTTGTGAATGATGTAACTGGTGTTATTAATGCTAGAGCATTAACGATTAATGGTGCAGTAACCAGTAAAATCTATGATGGCGGAACTGGTTCGTCAACTCCGCCAGCAATCACATCGGGTGTTGTTCAATCAGGGGATATTGCTGCATTTACCCAAACATATGATAACAGGAATGTTGGTAGCGCTAAGACTTTAATGCCATCAGGAGTCGTAACGGATGGCAACAGTGGTAATAATTATACATACATATATTTTGCAAGCAATAATGGAACAATTACTAGTCGTGCATTGACAATTACGGGAGCACAAAGCTCAAAAGTTTATGATGCAACAACAAGCTCGCCATCCCTGCCAATAGTTACTATAGGTGCTATTCAGACGGGAGACGTAGCTAACTTTACTCAAGTATATAATAATAAAAATGTGGGAACAGCTAAGACTTTAATTCCATCCGGTTCTGTAACTGATGGAAACGGAGGGAATAATTATACTTACACTTTTAATAATCTTACTACTGGTTCTAATCGCCAAATTACTGCTCTAGCTATAACAGTTACTGCAGCTACAAATACGAAAATATATGATGGGAATACAAGTGCAGCAGCAACACCAACAGTTACATCCGGAGCGGTACAAAGTGGTGATGTGACCAATTTCATAGAAGTATACAGTAATGCAAGTGCTGGTACGAATAAAATACTAATACCATCCGGTTCTGTAACGGACGGCAATAATGGTAATAATTATGCTTATTTGTTTGTAAATAATACAATTGGAGTAATCAATAAAGCAAATGCAACAATAGTAGTTGCACCTTACAACGTGGCTTACAATGCCACCGAACATACCGCAACGGTAGCCACCGCAACAGGAGTGAACGGTGAGGATTTTACGGCAGACATTGTTTTGACCAACACCAAACACACCGATGCCGGAGCATATTCGTCAGATTCCTGGTCATTTGCCGGAAACACAAACTACAATCCGGCAGGAGCAACCATCGAGGATGTTATTGGTAAAATCGACCCAACAATTGAGGTTACGCCTTACAACGTGGCTTATGATGCCACCGAACACACCGCAACAGTAACCACCGCAACGGGAGTGAACGGCGAGAATTTTGCGGCAGACATTGTTTTGAACAACACCAAACACACTGATGCCGGAGCATATTCGTCAGATTCCTGGTCATTTGCCGGAAACACAAACTACAATCCGGCAGGAGCAACCATCGAGGATGTTATTGGTAAAATCGACCCAACAATTGAGGTTACGCCTTACAACGTGGCTTACAATGCTACCGAACATACCGCAACGGTAGCCACCGCAACGGGAGTGAACGGCGAGAACTTTACGGCAGACATTGTTTTGACCAACACCAAACACACCGATGCCGGAACGTATTCGTCAGATTCCTGGTCATTTGCCGGAAACACAAACTACAATCCGGCAGGGGCAACCATCGAGGATGTTATTGGTAAAATCGATCCTACAATAGTAGTTGCACCTTACAACGTGGCTTATGATGCCACCGAACATACCGCAACGGTAACCACCGCAACGGGAGTGAACGGAGAGGATTTTACGGCAGACATTGTTTTGACGAACACCAAACACACCGATGCCGGAACATATTCGTCAGATTCCTGGTCATTTGCCGGAAACACAAACTACAATCCGGCAGGAGCAACCATCGAGGATGTTATTGGTAAAATCGATCCAACGATTGTGGTTGCACCTTACAATGTGGCTTATGATGCCGCTGAACATACCGCAACGGTAACCACCGCAACGGGAGTGAACGGCGAGAATTTTACGGCCGACATTGTTTTGAACAACACCAAACACACCGATGCCGGAACATATTCGTCAGATTCCTGGTCATTTGCCGGAAACACAAACTACAATCCGGCAGGGGCAACCATCGAGGATGTTATTGGTAAAATCGACCCAACAATAGTAGTTGCACCTTACAACGTGGCCTATGATGCCACCGAACATACCGCAACGGTAACCACCGCAACGGGAGTGAACGGCGAGAATTTTACGGCTGACATTGTTTTGACGAACACCAAACACACCGATGCCGGAACATATTCGTCAGATTCCTGGTCATTTGCCGGAAACACAAACTACAATCCGGCAGGAGCAACCATCGAGGATGTTATTGGTAAAATCGCCCCAATAATAGTAGTTGCACCTTACAACGTGGCTTACAATGCTACCGAACATACCGCAACGGTAACCACCGCAACGGGAGTGAACGGAGAGAACTTTACGGCAGACATTGTTTTGACGAACACCAAACACACCGATGCCGGAACATATTCGTCAGATTTCTGGTCATTTGCCGGAAACACAAACTACAATCCGGCAGGGGCAACCATCGAGGATGTTATTGGTAAAATCGACCCAACAATAGTAGTTGCACCTTACAACGTGGCTTACAATGCCACCGAACACACCGCAACGGTAGCCACCGCAACAGGAGTGAACGGTGAGGATTTTACGGCAGACATTGTTTTGACCAACACCAAACACACCGATGCCGGAACGTATTCGTCAGATTCCTGGTCATTTGCCGGAAACACAAACTACAATCCGGCAGGAGCAACCATCGAGGATGTTATTGGTAAAATCGATCCTACAATAGTAGTTGCACCTTACAACGTGGCTTACAATGCCACCGAACATACCGCAACGGTAACCACCGCAACTGGAGTGAACGGTGAGGATTTTACGGCTGATATTGTCTTGACGAACACCAAACACACTGATGCCGGAACATATTCGTCAGATTCCTGGTCATTTGCCGGAAACACAAACTACAATCCGGCAGGAGCAACCATCGAGGATGTTATTGGTAAAATCGATCCTACAATAGTAGTTGCACCTTATAACGTGGCTTACAATGCCACCGAACATACCGCAACGGTAACCACCGCAACGGGAGTGAACGGAGAGAACTTTATGGCAGACATTGTCTTGACGAACACCAAACACACCGATGCCGGAACATATTCGTCAGATTCCTGGTCATTTGCCGGAAACACAAACTACAATCCGGCTGGGGCAACCATCGAGGATGTTATTGGTAAAATCGACCCAACAATAGTAGTTGCACCTTACAACGTGGCTTACGATGCCACGGAACATACCGCAACGGTAAACACCGCAACGGGAGTGAACGGCGAGAATTTTACGGCTGATATTGTTTTGACCAACACCAAACACACCGATGCCGGAACATATTCGTCAGATTCCTGGTCATTTGCCGGAAACACAAACTACAATCCGGCAGGAGCAACCATCGAGGATGTTATTGGTAAAATCGACCCAACAATAGTAGTTGCACCTTACAACGTGGCTTACGATGCCACGGAACATACCGCAACGGTAACCACCGCAACGGGAGTGAACGGCGAGAATTTTACGGCAGACATTGTTTTGACCAACACCAAACACACCGATGCCGGAACATATTCGTCAGATTCCTGGTCATTTGCCGGAAACACAAACTACAATCCGGCAGGAGCAACCATCGAGGATGTTATTGGTAAAATCGATCCAACGATTGTGGTTGCACCTTACAATGTGGCTTATGATGCCGCTGAACATACCGCAACGGTAACCACCGCAACTGGAGTGAACGGCGAGAACTTTACGGCTGATATTGTTTTGACCAACACCAAACACACCGATGCCGGAACATATTCGTCAGATTCCTGGTCATTTGCCGGAAACACAAACTACAATCCGGCAGGGGCAACCATCGAGGACATTATTGGTAAAATCGACCCAACAATAGTAGTTGCGCCTTACAACGTGGCTTATGATGCCACGGAACATACCGCAACGGTAACCACCGCAACGGGAGTGAACGGCGAGAACTTTACGGCTGATATTGTTTTGACCAACACCAAACACACCGATGCCGGAACATATTCGTCAGATTCCTGGTCATTTGCCGGAAACACAAACTACAATCCGGCAGGAGCAACCATTGAGGATGTTATTGGTAAAATCGATCCAACGATTGTGGTTACGCCTTATAATGTTACCTATAACGGACTTGCACATACCTCCCTTGGAACTGCAAAAGGGGTTTTATCCGAAGCTTTAGTAGGATTGGTGGTAAGCGGTACAACACATACTAATGCAGGAACTTATATAGCTGATATATGGACGTTTACAGATGTTACTGGAAACTATAATAATCTAAATGGAACGCTAAATAATTTCATAGGTAAAGCCGATGCTGATGTAACCGTAACGGGTTATACAGGTGTATATAATGCATTGCCACATGGAGCAACAGGCTCTGTTACGGGAGTTGCTCTTGATCCTACAGCGGCTGGTAGCACATTAATTTTAGGTTCTAGCTTTACGAATGCTCCAGGAGGTACTGCAAATTGGAATTTTGTAGGAGGTACAAATTATCTTGATGAATCAGGAACAGTTGCAATAGTGATTGGCAAAGCCAATACTAGCGTAAGTGCAACAGGAGGAATATTTAATTTTGATGATAATGCCCATGCAGTGACAGCTTATACGACTGGTGTTGGAGGAGTTACTATTACGACTCCGTTTACTTTTAGTTATGTTGGAACAAATTGTGCTGGCGCTTATAATTCTGCTTCTGCACCCTCTGCACCTGGGACATATACAGCAACAGCAACATTTGATGGTAATTCCAATTATAATAGCTCTTCATCAACTGCAAGTATTACTATTAAATCAATAATGACTGCAACTGCTACAGGTACTAACAACGTTTGTAATGCTGGTAATTCAGGTACAGCAACAGTTATACCTGCTCTTGGTAAAAGTCCATATACTTATTTGTGGAGTAATAGTGCTTTAACACAAAGTATAACCGGTTTAGTAGCGGGCACTTATAATGTTACAGTAACGGATGCTAATCATTGTATAAAAACGAGTTCCTATACTGTTACAGAACCAACAGCTTTGTCTGCAACTATTACAACCAATAACCCTAATCTTTATTTTGGTTATTCAGGTGATCAGACAGCAACTATCACAGTAAAACCAAAAGGTGGACAAGCGCCTTACCGAGTAGAAATAATGATGGTAGATCCTTTACCTGTTTCACCATCTCGTCCAATTGAACGTGTGGGAGGCAAACTTATCAGTGGCTATATTAATAACACTGGTAATGAATCTTGGGTAAATGTAGATGCAACATACCAAACTATTAATTCGAGTACGGCACAGTCAAAATCTATTTCAAGTAATCCGGTAAGTACAAGTTTTAATAATATTCTTTTAAATGGAAGTTATTCCGTAAATGTTACTTTGCTTACAGATGCACGATTTATTGCTACGGTAGTTGATGCCAATGGATGTTCTTATACTATACCATACAATCAGTCAGTTGGGGTTGATGCTGAAGATGCACGTTGCTTTGCTGGAAATAGTGGTGTTGCAAAAGTTACGCTTTGTCATCAAACGGGAAATGCTAAGAATCCGTGTACGGCTATTTGCGTAGATCAGTCAGCGGTGCAAGAGCATCTTAATCATGGTGACTTTTTGGGTAAATGTACCAGCAACTGTAAAGTTCCGGTATCAAATGCAAAATTAATTCAATCAGATAAAACAGTTGTAGAATCTACTGAATTGACCGTAAATGCTTTGTCTAATTCAATCGGCAGTAATGAAGAAATTGCAGAGTCTACCGAATTTACAGTAAGAGCTTTTCCTAATCCGAGCGATAATCAGTTTACTTTAGTATTGGAAGGTGGAAGTAATGAAAAAGTCGAAGTTTTGGTGTATGACATGCTTGCCCGTAGAGTAAAACGTATCGAAAAAAATAGTGGTTTACCGATTGTTTTTGGAGAGGAATTCACTTCTGGTGAGTATTTAGTCTTGGTTAGACAAGGAGCTAATGCAAAATCACTCAACTTGATAAAAAAATAAAAACATTTTTAAAACATTTTTAAAATAAAGCCCCCCCTAATTTTATTTGGGAGGGCTTTACAATTTTATAAAATAAGAGTATTTTTTTAGATATTTGTAAATTGATTTTTATAAAAATTCTCCGTGCTGAGAAATGTCTAATCCTAGTTCTTCTTTTTCTTCGGTTACCCTTAATGGCGTAATTTTGTTTACAACATAGAATAAAATATACGACATGCTAAAAGCAAATACGGAAACGATTATCAAGGCGGTTAATTGATGAATAAAAAGGTTGGTTTCTCCAAAAATAAGACCTTGTCCAGCACCTCCTTTGGCAACTAAACCGGGATAAACGGCACCAGATGCAAATACTCCGGTTAAAAGCATTCCTACCATTCCGCCAACACCATGACAGGCAAATACGTCTAATGCATCGTCTATTTTTCCTTTAGGGAATTTACTCACTATTATGTTGCTTACAATGCTGCTTAGTATTCCTATGGTTATGGCGTGTGGAATGCTAACATATCCGGCTGCTGGTGTGATGGCTACCAGTCCTACAACGGCTCCAATACAAGCTCCCATTGCTGAAAGTTTATGTCCCATAATTTTATCAAGAAACACCCAAGCCATAGAGGCAGCAGCGGCAGCTACGGTGGTGGTTCCTAATGCTTGTGCGGCAAGACCGTTGGCACCCATTGCGGATCCTGCATTAAAACCAAACCAGCCAAACCATAATAATCCGGTTCCCAATAATACATAAGTAATACGCGCTGGGTTTGCTTTAGGAACTTTACGTTTTCCAAGAAACATAGCTCCTGCA
Source organism: Flavobacterium aestivum (assembly GCF_026870175.2). Lineage (NCBI taxonomy): Bacteria > Pseudomonadati > Bacteroidota > Flavobacteriia > Flavobacteriales > Flavobacteriaceae > Flavobacterium > Flavobacterium aestivum. The sequence goes on from NZ_CP113977.2 coordinate 2,790,823, forward strand.
AGAGCTGCCCAACCGGCACTCATATGGACTACGGTTCCACCGGCAAAATCCAAGACACCTAAATTGAATAATATTCCTTTTGGATGCCAGGTCATGTGGGCTAAAGGTGTGTATACAAATAATATAAACAATACCATAAATAGCATATAAGCCCAAAAACGGATTCGTTCTGCAAAAGCACCTGTAACAATAGCGGGTGTTATAATGGCAAATTTAGCTTGAAACAATGCGAATAGTAAAAATGGAATTGTAGGTGCCAATCCCCATGAAGTTCCCGTTCCTACACCTTGAAAAAATAAATTCGGGAGCGGATTTCCTATAAAGCCTCCTATAGAAGGACCAAATGATAACCCGAAGCCAATGACAACCCATATTACGGTTACTATTATCATGGCCATGAAACTTTGTAGCATGGTACTGATGACATTTTTTTTGCCGACCATGCCTCCGTAAAAAAAACCTAATCCGGGAGTCATCAACAATACTAATGCCGAAGCAACCAGCATCCAGGCTATGTCGCCAGTATTGAAATTTGAAACTTCAGTAGGGTTTGTTGGGTTGTTGATTAAAAATAAATTAGAACAATAGGATAGAACCAAAATCGTGATAAGAATCACACTTAAAACTATTTTACGCATTGTTTTGTTGTTTTAGAATTCAATGTGAAAATACAAAATGAATAACTACCCCCGTATTAAAAGAGGGGTTGATTTTTTATTTTTATTATTTTTTCATTTTGACCCCTATAAAATTAATAACAAGCAATTAAAATGTATTGTAAAATGGCGATAGCTTAATTTGAGTCTTTCTGTTTGGAATAAAAAAAAGGAATATTTTTTTTGATTTAAAGAGATATGGTTTATTTATGAAAGTAAATCATTATAAAATTGATTAGTCAAAAAGACATTATTGCTGGATTTTATAAAGTAATAAAGATAGAAAGTAGAATTTTATGTATCTATGTTGTTTTATAAGAGATAGATAGAGTTGAGTTTTGAGATGCAATCCAGAACTTAATGATACTGGTTTTTATAGAACAAATCTAATATCTCCATCAAAATTAGTTGATTGATTCGTAAAAATATTCAATTGTTTTACAAGTGCATCCAAATCTTCTTTTGTATGGTGTGCGCTAATTACAATTCGGCTTAGTTTTCCTGAAGCTGTTGGGTAAGGGAATGAGGTTGGAATGATTTTGTTTTCCAGTAATAAATACAGGAGGTCATTGTTGTCAAAATAAATAGCTGGATATTCTTTAACAAATGTAAATTCAGTATTAGGAATTAAATGATTTTCTACGTAGGATAAATTGAGTTGTAGTTTTTGTCTTTGTGATTCGTAAAGTTCTTGTGCGTTTATATAGGTTTCTAAAAAAGCAGGGTTCATTCCTGAGGCTCCTATAAAATTTTGTTGTTGCTTTAATTCGGTTATAAAATCCGAATCACTGGCAATAATACCACCCGTAAGTCCGAAAGCTTTTCCTAGTGAAGCAATGCTTATTTTTCGATACACATTTGGGAGTTGGTATTGATTAAGTACCCCATGACCTTGCTCACCCAATATTCCGATACTATGGGATTCATCCAGAATCAAGGTGATTTCTTTATCCTTTGGAATTTCAAGTAAAATACTTAAATCAATTGGGGTAACTTCTAGAGATGGGATGGCATCTGCTACAATTCCAATTTTAGAAACTGTAGGGTCAAAAAGAAAAGGATTTAATTTTTCGTTTTGAAGTAGAGGCAAAGAAAAGGGGTGCAGTAAAGCGGGATGAGTGTTGGGGAAATGAAAAACTAAATCTGTTGTTTGCTGCAATAATTCTAATGCTAGTTTACCGGCTAGCATACCAGAGGAAATGGTAACTGTAGCTTCAGTTCCTATTTGTTTTGCCAACAGATCCTCGGCCTTTTTGTAAACCTCCAACTGGATGTTAGCTGAACGGGAACTTCCGTAACCAGTTCCCCATTTTTGCAAACTTGCCAATAAAATGGTTTGAAACTCGGGCAGGGTAGTGACTCCCAAATAATTGGTTCCACCAAAGTAAAGGTGTTCTTCACCTTCAAGGGAAATTATTCGATTAGGAATCTCAGTTACTTTCATGTTGTTACATTTTTAATACAGCACCAATTCCGTTGGAATCAGCGTAGCGTATGATTCCGTCTTTTATGGTAACACCAGTGGCAATATCTTCGGCTAATAATAATGCGCCATCCATATCTACATAATCTAATTCGGGCAATAAATGTGCAATGGCCGAAATTCCAACTGAGGATTCTGTCATGCAACCCACCATTGTTTTCATGCCTAAATGTTTGGCCTCGGCAATCATTCTTCGAGCTGGGGTAAGTCCACCACATTTTACTAGTTTGATGTTTACTCCATGAAAATGATTATGACATTTGGCAACATCTTCTTCTACAATACAACTTTCATCAGCAATAATTGGTAAGACAGAATGTTTGTAAACTTCTTTGTGAGCCGCCCATTGATCAGCTTTTATAGGTTGTTCGAGGAATTCGACCCCCAGTTTTTTTAATGCAATTGCATTACTTATGGTTTCGGTAACCGTCCAACCACAATTAGCGTCAATCCGAAAACGGGCATTGGTATGTTTGCGTAATTCGGTAACAATAGCAATGTCGTCTTTGGTTCCCAATTTAATTTTATAAATAGGCCAAGGCATTTCTTTGAGCTTCATGACCATTTTCTCTATTTTGTCAATCCCAATGGTGTAATCAGTTTTTGGATTGTGCAAAGGAGAATTTCCCCATAACTCGTATAATTTTTTGCCTTTTTTCTTGGCATACAAATCGTTGTAAGCCATGTCCAAGGCGCATAATGCAAACATATCATGTTTTAACAAAGCAAAAGCCCCATTCCAAAAATCCTCTGGAGTTTCATCAGTATGTGATTCTATAAAAGGGATTATAGCTTCCAGATTCGCTCTCATCGTATCTACAGTAATATTATAATACGGATTCGAAGTTGCTTCGCCAAGTCCTGAAAAACCTTCGCTTTGTAATTCAACAATCAGTGTTGGTTGGACATCATGAGACTCTCTCGAAATCGTAAAAGTGTGTTTTAACTGTAATTTAAATGTGCGAATAATGATTTTCATAGGAGTAGGGTGTTAAATGAATGTAGGTTTTAGAGTGTAGATTTTAGATTTAAAATCCCATATTCCAAAATCTACACTCTAAAATCTGCAATCTAAAATTATTTCAATATATGTTGACTCAATATTTGGTATACTTCATTGATATTGTTGCCTCCTTTACCAAATTGTTTCGCAATAGGAGTGTCTTCACCAGCTAACCAAATCTTCAACTCGGCATCCATGTCCAGGATTCCGGCGCTTTCTTTAGAGAATTTTTTTATAGATGAGTATGGAATCGAAAGATAATCAACTTTACTTCCTACCAATTGTTTTTCGACCAAAATCAGTCTTTTATTTGTGAAAACAAACATATCCTTGATTACTTTGTATCCTTTTTCAATTCTTTCGCCATCTATCATTAAAGGTTCAAATTCTTTCGAAAGATTTTCGATATTTACTTCCGATGCATTGCCCATAATGGCATTAAATAGTCCCATTGTATTTTCTTTAAGTTATGAGTATCAAATTTAAATTAATTTACTTGTTTTAAAACTATAATTCCTAACAAAATTGGTATTCCATCAAAAAAGAGTAGCTCTTTTGATTAAATTTTAAAGCCAAAATAGAACTGAAGAATAAAAAATATAAATTTCATTTGGGCGTAACCCCCGCTAGAAAAAAGGGCTAGTTACTTTGTCGGCATTGCCCTTTTCTCTAGCGGCGGTCGGGCTATCCGCGCTACTTTGGTAGCTTGCTTTTATCCCTTACGCGAGCATGTACAAGAGACATAGGGGGAAACGAGGTTTTGTCTTTTTTGTAATTTTAGATTTCTATTGAGATTGTAGAATTGATAGTTTATTTATCTGTATAAAAGCGAACCATAGGTCTGTTTTTTGAGGTTCTGTCTACAATTGTAAAACCGGCACGGTCAAAAGATTTATACAGTCCAATCCAGGCAAATGCGTCAGGAAGTTTTTCTTGTGTTGGGATGGTTGGGTATGCTTCTATGATTTTTATTTTTTCATGTTGTGCATATTTGGCAACAGCTTTTAAGAGTTCGACAGAAACACCTAATCTTCTAAAATTTTTGTCAATAAAAAAGCAGGGGATTGACCAAACCGCTTTGTTATCAATTCGTTTGTGAACTCTGGAGTTTTCAAGCTTTAAGAAATCTTCGCGTGGAGCAAATGCACACCAAGCGATGGGTTGTCCTTCATAAAAACCAAGAATCCCAGTTGGTTTATCGCTCCAAACAAGTTCTTTCATAGCAGTTTTGTTGCCATTATTTGATTTGCCTTCGTCAAAATCTTGTTTTTTGAGTCTAAATGACATGCACCAACAGTTGCCACAAGCGCCTTTGTTGCCAAAAAGCTGAACAAATTTAGCCCAGTTGTTTTTTGATAATGGTTCAAAAGTCAGTTGGTTCAAAAACTCATGGTCTATGGGTTGTTTTGTTTTTGTCATCCTTGTTTTATTTAGATCAGAACTGTTGTAAATCCTTGTAATTGTTGATTGTTAGTGTTCAGTTGTTTGTTGAGATTGGTGAATGTATTGTAGACGACCTCCGCTAAACGAAAATACGATTTTTTTTGAAATTATGTTTTTACTTATGATTTGGTCTAATCATTGAATTGACGATCCTTAATATTTTGATATATGATTTACATTATTATAAAATAGATATTAAATGATCTTATTGTTATGTCTACCTGTTTTGTTATGTAAATATTTTCATTCTTTAAATTTTAGTTAAAAACTTACAAATATGTTTACACATGAGTCATTTTGTAATATATTTGCTGCAATTTGCAATTCCGTATTTCTCTTAGATAAAAACATATTATTTGCTAAATTATTGCTAATACGGTAAGATAGTGATTAGTTCTGAAGAAAATTAGAAGCACAATCCAAAATAAAAACTAGAAAAATAATTATTAAGCCCCTATTAATTATGTTACTAACCGATAATCATTTGACCATTGTGGTGGGTATAGATATCCATTTTACGACTTTGCCCCCTTTTAATCCATTTCATCCCTACATAGGTATAGTCATTGACCCTTTTGATTATATTCCGTTTTTAGGTACTAATGTACATGTAAATGGTTTTAAACGCGGGAATTCTGACACCAGCGGGATTATAATTCCATTAGTGCATATTCCATTGTTTACACCGCCATGGCTTATGACACCGATTATCGGGCACGAGAGTATGAACTTTTTTGCTTCGAAAACCGTTTACTCAGATGGTACCCGAATGAGTCCTAAAGGACATATGCTGATGACCTGTAATGATATAGGACTTCCGTTATCGCTATCAGTAGGAAAAGTCAAAGTAGGCAAGAAAATGTTGCCCTTTGCGCCAACATTATTTGCCCCAACCTCATTTTCATTGCCAATTCCTACCGGAAAACCCGTAAAGATAGGTGGGCCTTATCCACCGGATTGGGGAGGAATGCTTACGGGCTTACTGGCCAGTATAGGGTTTAGTACGCTATTAAAAAAGTTAAGAGGCCTTGCTAAAAAGTTTAAATTGAAAGGATCAAAAAGTCCCAAAGGACTTAAAGAGCCACTCCGAAAATGTGCCCATGACCCTGTAAACCTTATAAATGGGGCAGTGATTTATGAAGGCAGTGATTTTGATATTACAAGCCCCATCTCCCTTAACTGGAAACGCAGCTGGTATTCCGATTCTGATTATGTAGGCTGGCTCGGCCATGGCGTACACTGTAATTATGATCGTGCGGTAGAATTATATCCCGAAGAGGATGCTTTGGGACTTCGTATGGAGGACGGTAGACTCGTAGCATTTCCTGCCTTGATACAGGAAGAAGAATTTTACCTGCGTGAGGAAAAAACAACTCTAAAAAGAACTCCAAACGGTTACCAGGCCTACGATCATGACAGCAGACTTTTTTATGATTTTACCCTGTTTGATGGCAAAAAATACCAACTCACACAAATAGCCAATCATGATGGTTTAGCTATCGTTTTTGAATTCACAGGATATAGTTTAAGTAAAATTATTGATGTCTCGGGTAGAGAAATAAAAGTAAGCACCAAGTATGGATTCATCCAAAAACTGGAACTCATAGCCCCAGAACAGGATGAACTATTAGTGGCTTATGAGTACGATGAGGACTACAATATGGTAGCGATTCTTGATGCTTTAAAAAATCCAACAGTCATTGAATTTGAAAACCATTTGATGGTTAAGAAAACCGACCGCAACGGACAAACCTTTTACTGGGAGTATGATGCACAAAACAGGTGTATTCATACTTGGGGAGATGGCGGCTGGCAGGAAGGCTGGATCGAATACCATACTGAAGAAGGTTATAACCGGAATACTGATGCCAACGGAGCGGTAACCACCTATTATTACGAACCAAGCCAGCTTATAACCCAGATAAAAGACCCAATGGGCAACAGCATTTTTTATGATTATACTGAGTTTATGGAACTGTATCGCGAGATCGATCAGGAAGGTCGCATCACTGGATTCAGTTACGACGATATGGGGAATAAAACAGGCACTACCTATCCAGATGGTACCGAAGAAATGATGTTGTATGATGACGAGAATCGTCCATCGATAGCCATAGACCCGGAAGGACAAAAAACAATCTATTTGTATAATGATGAAAAAGCACACCAGCTCAAAACCATAATAGCGCCAGACAAGACCAGTACCCATTTTACCTATAATAAAAACGGGCTATTGGCAACTGTAGCCAAAAACAACAACCAACTCGAATTAGTTTACGACCAGCAGTACAACCTAGTAGAATGGAGAGAAAACGACCAAAAATTAAAATCTTGGGAGTACAACCATAGAGGGCGTGTACGAGCGGTCTATACTCCGATGCAAATGGCGGATTACTTTACCTATGATGCTCTGGACAGAGTGCAACAAATTGTGGAGAGAGACAGTAACATCATAGAGTTTAGTTACAACAATTATGATGAAGTAATAGCTCTAAAGGACAGCAAGAACAGTATCAAGTTTAGTTATACTCCAATGGGAAGTCTTGCCAGCAGAGAACAAAACGGCGTGAAAGTACGTTTTGACTACGACAAGATGGAACAGCTAACAAGCATAAAAAATGAAGACAACGAAGCCTATTTTTTTGACCGAAACAAGGCTGGACATATCATAAAAGAAACCGCTTTTGACGGCATCGTAAAAAAAATCAACTGTAACTTGGTAGGTGAAATAACCCGAATAGACCACGGAAGCGGGAAGTATACCGAGTACGAACAGGATGCTTTGGGACGCATCACCAGAGCCGATTATCATGATGGTAGTTGGGAAACTTACACCTATAACAAAAACGGACTCTTAATAGAAGCCACTAACCAAAACGTGAGCATACGCTTAGAGCGAGATGCCAACGGACGCGTTGTACAGGAAACCCAAAAGCAAGCTTTAGATAAAGATGAGAATGCCATAATCCTTACCTCAACTTACAACGACTTAGGGCAGCGAATCAATATTAGCACTACATTGGGCGCTAACATAAACACCCATTATGACAAAAAAGGACAACTCGAGCGTATAGAAGCCCAAAGCAATGAACTCAAAGAGCAGCATAAGACTTGGGAGACCTCTCTAAAACGAGACGAATTGGGGCGTGAGATAGAGCGTTACGCCACAGGAGGGCTACACATAAAAACCAGCTATAATAGCAGTGGTAAGCAAAAAGAACAGGAAGTCTTTGCTAACGGCAAACGTACGGGCTCCCGTTATTACAACTGGGACACCAACCAGCAGCTGCGCAGTGCAGTAAACCAGCTTACCAAAAGTATGACCTATTTTGATTATGATGCGTTTGGTAATCTTGCCAGAGCTGATTACGATGGTAAAGGGGAATTATATAAAACCCCTGATGTAGTGGGGAATCTCTACAAAACCCATGACCGCAGCGACCGTACGTATGGCAAAGGGGGCAAACTGCTGAAAGACGAAAAATACTATTACAAATACGACGAACTAGGCAGCCTGATACACAAAAGTCCACGCGATATTAGTAAACCACTAGTTTTTGAGAAACCAACCAATATGTTTGATAAACTTATTGGTAATAAAGAAGAAGAAACAAGATTACAACAAGAGCACGAACAGTGGCAAAGCGGCGATACCACTTATACTTGGCTTGCCAACGGAATGCTCGAAAGCGTAACAAACCCTGATGGCAAAGTCGTGAGTTTTGAATACGATGCTTTAGGAAGACGCACCGCAAAAATTGCAAGCAAAGAAATAAATCGTTATGTTTGGGATGGCAACGTTCTTATTCACGAATGGAAGTATGACTTAAAGGATAGACCAAAACTCATCGTTGATGGTGATGATCTGGTCTATGACAAATCTGAACCAGTTGAAAAATTAATCACTTGGGTGTACGAAGGAGGAAGTTTTGTACCGAGTGCTAAGATTGTTGGAGATAATAAGTACAGTATTATAAATGATTACATTGGTCGTCCTGTACAGGCATATAATGAAACTGGTGAGTTAGTTTGGGAAACTGATTATGACATTTACGGTGGCTTACGAAACTTAAAAGGTGATAGAAGTTTTATACCTTTTAGACAATTGGGGCAATATGAAGATATAGAAACTAAGTTGTATTATAACCGTTTTAGGTATTATGATGCTAGTTCAGGATTGTATATTTCTCAAGACCCTATCGGATTGGCTGGAAATAACCCAAATTTTTACGCTTATGTAAAAGATAGTAATACAAGATTTGATGTTTTAGGACTAGACGAAATCGACATCACTATTATTAGACAAGATACAGATTTTGGCACTCGAAATCATTATAGATTAATTTATAATGATCCTAAAGGAAGGCAACAAATGACACATTTAACAATAGAAACGGTAGGTCGTAATGAAAGAATTGTAATCAAAAGTGGACCAAATACTAGAATATCTCTTGATGATATCGATACAGCAGACAAAAGAACAATAAAAGGTGTAAGTCGTAAATCATTAGATAACGCAATATCAAGAGCAACTAAAGAATTTAATGGTAAAGAATATAAACTTAATCAATATGATTGTTTTAGATATATTGAATCTATCATTAGGAAAGTAAATCCTAGTATATCAATAGAAGGGAAAACTAATTTTGAAAGGTTTAGTAATTTAGAAGGATGTAAATAATGAAAAATTTTATAAAAAGAATTGAGAATCAATTTGATATTGAAATGATCAAATCTGAAGAACCAATTGATTTCAAAAATACTTACACAACAGATGAAGATGGTAACATAACAACTTTACGTTTGCAAGGAATTCCAATGAATACTCTTGATTTTTTATTACCTATATCTGATAATTTAGAAGATTTATTTTTACAAGATTGTGAAATCAATACTATTAAAAGTATAAGCGTTTTTAAACAACTTAAAAAATTAGATTTAAGTATTAATCCATTATCAAATCTAGAAGGTATTGAAAACTTAGTGAATTTACAGGAATTAGATTTATCAGCTACTGATGTGGATTCTGATTCTAAATTTGCAAATATTCAATATCTTCAAAATTTATGTTCTTTAAGTTTAGATTATACTGAAATAAAATCCATTCAGGGTTTAGAACATCTAAAAAAACTGAAAAAATTAAATTTAAGAAAAACAAAAATCATAAGTTTTGAAGATATTGAAGAATTAGATAATATTAATCATATAGATCTTACTTCTTGCTTTGATTTGGATTTCAATAGATTAGGATTGGAAAGAATGAAAAATTTGGAAAAATTAAATTTAAGTTGTTGTATAGTAGAGTCATTTGAAGGACTAAAAAAAATGACTAATTTGAAACAGCTTTTGTTAAATAGCGCAAGTGAAATAAAAAAAATAGAATACTTAGATGATTTAAAAAAATTAGAAGTATTAGATTTAAGTGAAACAGAGATTTCAAAAATAGAAGGGTTGGAAGGATTAAGTAATCTCACAATGTTGAATCTTGCCACAAATAATATATCAAAGATAGAAGGGATTAAAAATTTAAAAAATCTAGAATATATCGATTTACGTAATAATAAGTTTTCTGTTATTGAGGAAGATAGTTTTATTGGAATTGAAAAAGAATGTATTGTAGATATTGGTTTTAATGATGTAATAGACTATAATATAAAAAATCCCAAAAACATTAAAATTGTTTATAATCATGAAGGCGGAGGACTTAATTTAGAACCTCTAAGTTTTGCTTTTGGTGATATAGAAAATATTGAAAAATATTGTAAAGAAATCAAAGAAGAATATTTAAATCGTATTAAAGGGTTGGGATTTTCCAGTTCTCTTACGATCAATGATTTTTCCCAAAGAATAATGTAGTTTTACTCTTCAAAGTCTTTGGGCTTTGAAGGATGATTTATATTTTGAAGAAATTACGGATTTTTTAACAGCTTTTAATGTCCCAATTTTAGGAAACTATATATTCCACAATTGCTTGGGAATGTATTTTTGTTGTGTCAAAAATGGGTACTGCAAAGTCATCTTGGTTTATTAGCATTGGTATTTCTGTGCAGCCTAAAATAATGCATTCAGCTCCAGAGTTAATCAGCTCTTTTGCAATAGCGATGTAATTTGATTTGGTTTTAGGGTTGATAAGACCAATTCCTAATTCTTCTTTTAGTGTGTGTTGAATGTAATCTCTGGTTTCTTGTTTTTCTGGTATTATAACTTCGAGACTATACTCTTCAAGTTTGTTTCTATAAAAGTCCATTTCCATTGTGAACTTTGTCCCCAAAAGACCTACTTTTTTAAGCCCTTGTTTATTTATGGCTTTTGCAGTTTCTGTTCCAATATGAATAATTGGCAATTTGATTTTTTCTTGAAGTTTGTCTGCAAAGAGATGTGCAGTATTTGCACACAAAACGATGCTGTCTACTCCGCTTTTTTTCAAGCTATCACAAGCATTCAATAATAGTTCAAAAGAATTGTCCCAGCTTTTGGCTTGAATGTCTCCAAAGTTTAAAGAATAAATGACACATTCCGCAAAATTTAAACCACCTAATTTTGAATTTACACCTTCATTTATAAACTTATAATAATCCATTGTTGATACCCAACTTATTCCACCCACTAATCCAATCTTTTTCATAAATGTTTTATAGCCTGTTTGTTGATTTTATTTTATAGTGCCAATCTAAAGTTATAACCAATATTCCGGTAGTGCTTGGCGAGATTGTGAATTTATTGTAGCCTATCTCGCGCTAAACGAAAATACAAATTAAAATAGAATCTCCACAAGTACTCTTTTTACTTAAAAATAAAACCTCGTTTAAATCCTTTTAAACGAGGTTGTTCTTGAAAAATATTTTGAAGTTTATTTTTTTGCTTCAACAACAGCAAGATTATTGATGAGTTTCCATTCATTATCGGTGTCTAATATGAGAGAATTATAGGAAATAAAATAATTTTCGGCACTTTCTAAACGAAGTTTTACCATCGCGATAGAGTCGCTTTCATCAATACTTTCAACAATCATTTTTCTTGGTAATCCGCCAAAAATACCTTCTTTTATATTTGATAGATACTTTTGTTTATCAATAATTGTTATTCCTGGAATTCCCATAAAACCATTATTAGTAACTCTAAAATCATTATGAAGTACTTTATCCAATAATTGTACGTCACTAGTGTCACCACCTTTTACAAAATGGGTTATGGCTTGATTTATTCTTTCTGTTCGGGTCATTGCTGTCTTGATTATTTGTGAGTATTGAGTTTGTTAATTTTGTTTTTTATTTTTAGCCATGTATTTCAAGTACTCAACAATTTCTTGGGATTGTTGCTTTGTGATTCCTAATGTTGGCATTTTGACTTTGTTTCTAAAGGATGCCGGATTTACGATGTAATCTACTAATTCGTTTTCAATCCAGTATTCTGTTACGCTTTTCGGGTAATTGAGTTCTGGACCCATTTCGCCACCAATTCCATTTATTGCATGACATGTAATACATTGGTTTTGAAATAAATTATAGCCTGTAACCTTAGATATTTCTTTAGGATATAAATCTGCTTTTGACTTATCAATTGGTTCCAAATGTATTTTAATTAAATTGTATGGCCATTTATAATGATCATCATCAGCTGGAGCATCTGTATAAACGAGATAAAAGGGAGCAGCATCCATTTTATTTCCGTTTTTTGATATTGGTTCCCAGTCGGTTCCTTTAGTATCTAGGTCTTTATAAGCCAAGTATGGTTTGGATGCTAAAAATAATGCCAAAGGCATTTCTGGTTTATAGCCATCAATACATTCGAAAACTATTTTTGTGTCTTTAGTATCAACTTTACTTAAATCTATTTCGCTTGTAATAAGTGTCAAAGCATTAACGGCTTGGTATCTTTTTGTTTTGTGATAAACAGGATCGTTTGTGACAGTCACTAAGGTATCTGATCCAAGTTTGTTTTTAGTTTTTAGATTTAATAAATCTATATGATATTCAGATTCTTTTAATGTTTTATCTATAGTATAAGTTGAAGTTTGATTTGTATTTGATTTATCTATTTCTTGTTGCTTTTTTTTATTACAAGAAATGAAAATGCAAATTACCAGAAAGGAGATAAATAAATTATTTGTAGTTGATTTCATATTTTATGGAGTGAACAAATGAAGCATAAAGATAAACAAAGTTTTAAATAAATTGTATTGTGAGAAAATTTTTGAATTTCTACAAATTAAAGTTTTGGCTTTTATCTTATTTGTAAAACAATAAATAGTAGGAATTTTAGTTATTTGTTTTTTATTGATAATAAAAAAAGGATTACATTTAAATAAAAAAGACATATGTTAATCAAAGTTTACGGAAGTGCTGTTTTTGGAGTTGAAGCTACTACTATTACCGTTGAAGTCAATATGGATAAAGGGATTGGCTATCATTTGGTTGGTTTACCGGATAATGCCATCAAAGAAAGCAGTTATCGGATAGCAGCAGCACTTAAGAATAATGGCTATGCCATGCCTGGCAAGAAAATCACAATCAATATGGCGCCAGCCGATTTGCGTAAAGAAGGTTCAGCTTATGATTTGACTTTAGCTATAGGCGTTTTAGTTGCTTCAGAACAAATAAAAACTACAGAGGTTGAGAAATACATCATTATGGGAGAATTATCCCTTGATGGAAGTTTACAGCCTATTCGTGGCGCTTTGCCCATTGCCATAAAAGCTAAAGAAGAAGGATTCAAAGGCTTCTTTCTTCCGATACAAAATGTTAAAGAAGCCGCAATTGTGGCAGGATTGGATGTCTATGGAGTTTCTAATGTACAGGAAGTGATCGATTTTTTGGAAGGAAAAGGAACACTGGAACCCACGACTATAGATACCAGAGCGGAGTTTTATAAAACACTGGATTTCCCTGAATTCGATTTTTCAGATGTCAAGGGACAAGAAAGCATCAAACGCTGCATGGAGATTGCCGCAGCCGGAGGTCATAATATTATTTTGATTGGACCTCCTGGTGCTGGAAAAACAATGCTTGCCAAAAGATTGCCTAGTATTTTACCACCTATGACTTTAAGAGAAGCATTAGAAACAACTAAAATTCATAGCGTAGCCGGAAAGTTAAAAGAAGTAGGTTTGATGAATCAAAGGCCTTTTCGCAGCCCGCATCACACTATTTCGAATGTGGCATTAGTAGGAGGTGGGGGCTATCCGCAACCCGGCGAAATATCAATGGCGCATAATGGTGTTTTATTCTTGGATGAATTACCGGAATTTAAACGTGACGTACTCGAAGTAATGCGTCAACCGCTGGAGGATCGGGAAGTAACAATTTCACGAGCCAAGTTTACCGTGACCTATCCGTCTTCATTTATGTTAGTGGCTAGTATGAATCCAAGTCCGAGTGGTTTTTTTAATGATCCAGATGCGCCACAAACTTCTTCACCTCATGAAATGCAAAGGTATATGAGTAAAATATCTGGACCTTTATTGGATAGAATCGATATTCATATTGAGGTTACTCCTGTTCCTTTTGATAAATTATCCGATGATCGAAAAGCTGAAAGCAGTGTGGATATTCGTAAAAGAGTAACATTGGCACGTGAAATTCAGGCTGTACGATTTGAAACAATGGATAATATACATTACAATGCTCAAATGAACACCAAGCACATTCGGGAACATTGTGCATTGGATGATGTATCAAAGGAATTACTAAAAAATGCTATGGAACGGCTGAATCTTTCGGCTAGGGCCTACGATAGAATTTTGAAGGTGGCCAGAACGATAGCCGATTTGGATGCTGCTCCCCATGTAGTTTCAGGTCATATTGCCGAAGCGATTCAATATAGAAGTTTGGATCGTGACGGTTGGCTGGGGTAGTGGCTTTTAGGTTCTAAAAAAAAACAGAAACTAAAATTCTGTCTTTTAGTTTCTGTTTTTGAATTATGATTGTGTAATCACTATTTTAACTCGGAGAAAGTGTCTCCTTGACTAATATCTCCTGTTTTATATCCTTTCATAAACCAATATTTGCGTTGTTCTGATGTTCCGTGCGTAAAAGATTCTGGTACAACATGACCTTGCATTCTTTTTTGGATGGCATCGTCTCCAACGGCTTGTGCCGCACTTAAGGCTTCATCGATATCGCCAATATCAAGGTTTTCCTGATTGTGTTTTGCCCAAACACCTGCATAAAAATCGGCTTGTAATTCTAAGGCAACAGATAATTTATTAGCTTCTGCTTCACTTTTTCCTTCTTGGGCTTGACGCACTTTTGCTGACGTTCCTAGTAATGTTTGTATATGATGCCCTACTTCATGTGCAATGACATAAGCCGTTGCAAAATCACCACCCGAAGCTCCAAATTTGGTTTGCAATTCATCAAAAAAAGCCAAATCCATATAGACTTTTTGATCTCCAGGACAATAAAATGGTCCCGAAGCGGAGGAAGCTCCACCGCAAGCAGTTTCTACCGATCCGGTAAATAAAACCATTTTTGGTTTTATATACTCCATATTGTTTTCTTCGAATATTTTGGTCCAAACGTCCTCTGTATCTGCAAAAACAACTTTAGGAAATTCTCCCAGTTTTTCTTCTTCGGGAGTTAGAGCTCTAGCTTCTGTTTGAGTAGTTTGTTGTTGGTTGAATTGTTCTAATATAGGGGTTATCATTTGTGCTTTTTCTCCACCAAAGACATTAAGGAGTAAAATGATAATTCCTATAATTCCACCACCTATAATAGTTTTGCCACCAGAGGACATTCCTCTTCGGTCTTCTACATTATCACTTTGTCTTCTGCCAATCCATTTCATGTTGATTTAGTTTAAATATGTAACCATTTTTCTAATATATCCTTAAGAGATTTCTTTACCATGGGTTTTGATAAATAATCATTCATTCCTGCCTCTATGCATTTTTCTTTTTCACCTACTACTGTACCTGCAGTTAGAGCAATGATAAGTGTGTCTTTTGACTGGCTCAATTTTCTAATCTCTTTAGTGGCTTCGTATCCATTTATCAATGGCATTTGTATATCCATTAAGATAACATCTGGATTTATTTCGATTGCTTTGGCAATTGCTTTTTCACCATCTTCGGATTCATAAATAACGCATTTTGGAATAATTTGTTTTAATAACGTTTTAGTTAACAACATATTGATTTTGTTATCTTCTGCAATCAATATTTTGGGCTGTTCGTTTTTTAAAATTATTTTGCTTTCTTCCTGAGTTGAGAGATTGTTTTCTTCTGATAGAATAGTCTTTTTATCTTTATTAGAACTTTTTAATAGCACATCAAAGTAAAAGGTACTTCCTATATTGTATTGACTGTCAATTTGTAATGTGCTATTCATTAAAGCCAGTAATTGGTTAGAAATAGCCAATCCTAATCCTGTACCGCCAAATTTTTTAGTTGTAGAACTGTCTTCTTGTGAAAATGCGTAGAATATTTTCTTTTGATTACTTTCCCGAATTCCAATTCCGGTATCTTTTACTGAAAAGCGTAGCAATGTTTGGGATTTTTCTGCTTTTAAAGCAGAAATGGTGAGTTCTATTTTTCCATCACTGGTAAACTTGACTGCATTGGTTAATAGATTGATCAGAACTTGTTTTAAACGAATGTAGTCTACCCAAATATATTTCGGTACATCCTCATTGATGATATAGTTTATTTCTAGATTTTTAGAATTTGCCTGATAGTTTATTAATTCTTTTATTTGATTAACCAGATTGTCAATGCTGTGTCTCTCTACATTTAGTTCTAGTTTTCCAGATTCAATTTTAGAAAAATCCAAGATGTCATTTACGACTTCCATCAATATATTGGCAGATTGATTGATGGTTTTCATGTATTGTTTTTGGAAAGTTTCTAATTTTGAGTTCATCAACAAATCCGTATAGCCAATTATTCCATTAAGCGGAGTTCTGATTTCATGACTCATATTGGCAAGAAATTCAGATTTTGCTTTATTGGCAGCTTCTGCTACTTCTTTTTCCTTTAGTATTGTTTCATTGCTTTTCTTCTCTGTTATATCAATAAAGATACCTTCCATGAATGATATTTCTCCATCTTTGATAATGCGATCTCCAAATTCTTCGACCCAAACTATAGAGTTGTTTCTGTGCTTTATTCTGTAAATGGCATGAAAAGGTCTTCCTTCTTCCAAAGCAATAAAATTCTCACGATGAACTTCATCGATATCTTCCGGCACTATTAAATCGACAAAAAATATCTTATTTTCTAAGAAATCTGATTTAGGATAGCCTGTAAGTTTTTCTATCTCATCATTAATATACATTTTGGTATATTTCTCATCGTAATTGGATAAGTATACAGTGCCAGGAATGTTATTGGCCAGCAATCTAAATCGTTCTTCGCTTTCTTCGATGATTGATTCGTTGATATTTCTTTCTAGTGAGGATGAAATGTTTTTTACCAATAATTGCAAAATTGAAATTTCATCACTGCTCCAATCTCGTTCAGTAGTGGTATCATCAAAAACAAAAAAACCATGTAAATCATTTTTTAAATACAGAGGTATTAGCAAAATAGATTTTATACTTAATTGGTTTATAAATTGTTTTATCCTTTCATCTGTCGTCTTGCTAACCGTAGTATGAATGTACATGTCCGGAGTCATGTACATTTTTATATCATCAAAATCAGAAAAAGACATATTTTGTAAGTCTTTGTTTACTGCGTCAAAATTTTGAAGTTCGTATGTCCATCTGTATCTTTGATTGAATAAATTGGTTTTGGGGCTTTTTTTGAAATAAGAAATACGCTCAGCTTTGGTTACTTTTCCGATTTCGTTAATGATTCCTTTGAAAATATCGCTTGAATTCTTTTTTAATAAAAAGGTATTGGTGTTCTTATTGATTACTAATAGCAATTCACTTTTATAAGCCAGTTTTCTTTCTATTTCTAATCGCATTTCTGAAGCTAGTGCAATTATAATTAAATCAGAAATTGATTTGGCAAAGTTTATGTCTTCATTATCCCAATTTTTTGTTTTTTTAGTCGTTTCAAACGAAATAATGCCTTTTAATTCACCGTCTATAAAGATAGGGGTGTCTAATACAGAAAATATGTTGTATTTGTTAATGTACTTTACATTTATCTGATTGTTGAGTATATTGGAACGAATGTTTGAGTCTACGTCCTGTAGTTCATGTTCTATTTTTTCGAAATAACTAGGGTTGTCAATTTTATAGTAAATGGCTCCTCTTTGATAAACCTTTTTATCGGAATTATAGAGGTTTTTACAAACAATTCTATCTGAAAAATATTCCCAGTAACTAGAGCGATTTATCTCTACGGTTCTATTTATAATTTTTAAAATACTTTTTATAAAACTATCGAAAGTACCAGTATTGGTGTGATTCAATAAGGCAATATCTTTTAATGCTTTACTGTATTTTTTTATTTTATCCTGTCTTCTTGTTTTTTCTTCTTCAATATTTTTAAATAGAGTGATATCTCTTGCAATACCTGAATAGCCATTGATTGCACCAAAACTATTTCGTCTTATAAAGACATTTTGGGAAATCCATATTTCACTGCCGTCTTTTTTAATAATAGGGAATTCTAAGGTTGTAAAGTTTTCTTCAATATCTAAGATGTTTTGATAAAAACTCATCGTATTGGTGATGTAATCTTTTCTAATTAGAGTTGAAAAATGCTGATGTAGTATCTCATCTTTGGTATAGCCTAAAACTTTAATTGCATAATCATTTATGAAAGTCAAATAGCCATTTTCATCTGCTTCAAAAATGAAATCAACAGCAGTTTGTATTAAGACTTCATACTGGTTTCTTAATATGGTTTCGTTGGTAACATCTTGCCCGATTCCAATAATTAATTCTTCAGAAAACTGTTTGTCTAACCATTGGATAAATTTGTATTCTCCATTTTTACACTTTAGTTTTCTGATATACATTCGGCTGTCAACATAGTTTTTATAATAATCTTTGCCAATATATTCAGGATCTTCTGTAAGTTGCCAAAATCCGAGCCCCATAACTTCTGTAGGGGAGTAGCCCAATATAGGAGTTATGCTATCGCTACAAAAGGTCAATTCACCATTTTTATTAGTAGCTATTGTTAGAGAATTACCTTTATTGACTATTTCATTGGCAAAGAGGAATTTATTTCTAATTTTTGTTGTTGCTGTATGTCTGATGTGATTTATTATAAAAACAATTACTGCATAATTAAAAAGTATTATGCTTCTCTTAATGGGAACCAAGTCAAATAAGTAGATTGTAATTAAGAATGTTAAAATAAATCCCGAAAATGCCCAATATATTTTTACTGGCTTAAGAACAATATATGAGAAGAAATATGCGACAATAAAAGCATAATTGGGTATCGTATCCTCTGGTAAAAAAATAATGTTATAACAGATTAATAAATAATATAAAAAGAATATTGTAATATAGATTTCCCGAATTTTGTTATAGACATAGTTCGATTTTTTGCTAATTACAAACAGGACTAAAAAGCTTATTCCTATCATGAAATTATTGATTAATAGGCTTTTATGTCTTATGTGGTAAATTTCGAAAATGATTTCTATGAGAGGGACTATAAATCCAATAAATAATAAATAGAGTTGATATTCTCTTTTGTCTGAATTTAAATTTGGATGGTTTTCAGGGTTTTTTATAATTGAATTAATTTTTAATAAACTGACTGTTAATCCAATAAAAAAAACAAAAAGCATAGGAAACAATACCTTATTGCTAAATATAAAGTTGTTTAAATGCGTCACTTCTACCTTTGTGTCCATAGGAACAGAAACTAAACTAGAAATAGAAAAGTTGAAGTAATACGATAATATGTTATAGCATGATAACATAATTTTCATTTAAGTTTTTTTTATAAATATTTTGAAAAGTATATTACATAAATTTATAAAACAAA
Organism: Flavobacterium aestivum; assembly: GCF_026870175.2. Lineage (NCBI taxonomy): Bacteria > Pseudomonadati > Bacteroidota > Flavobacteriia > Flavobacteriales > Flavobacteriaceae > Flavobacterium > Flavobacterium aestivum. The sequence continues at coordinate 2,810,307 of NZ_CP113977.2, forward strand.
ATTAGTTTCTTCAAATTTATCTTGAAAATCAACACCTACAATAGCATTGTATATAGCATAATTCATTGAATACATAAATGGGAGTGTAAAAAATACTCCAATACAACATCCAATAAAACCTACCATTGAGCCAATAAGTGCCACAATTATTAAGCCTAATAAGATTAAGGGTTTTTTTAGTACAATTAGAATACTGTATTTTATAGCTTCAACGGCTTTTAAATTACCAAAAATAACAAGCGGAATGGTTAGGATAGTAAGGAATGATATAAAATAGGAAATAAGATTACCAAGTATTTCTAATTTTAGTTGAGTAAATACTATTGCTTGTAAAAAACTAATTGAGGAAATTATAATAGTAGATATAATGATTTCCATAACGTATGGGAGCTGATAATAGCTAAAAAGTGTGCTGATATGAAATTCTTCGTCTTTTTCTCCGCAATCTGCCATTTTAAGAAATCCAGCTTGAAATGGAGCTAATAAACTAGCCACTATTAGAATAGCACCGCTATAGATATACAATGATGAACCAGATAAGTTTTCTGATTTTAAATTTTCAGGATTTAATTTTTGCGTAATTAAGTCAGCGCCCCAAAAAGTGATTAGCGCTCCTATTGCAAAAATCCCAAATAAAATAGAAAATACAAATAGTACTAATCCAGCATACAAAGCAATTTTTTTATAATTTTCGAAGGCATGATTGAATACATCTCCAAAATCTAATTGGTACCCGTTTTTTTCAATATCTTGTAATCTTTCTTTTAATGGATTCATTTTTTATTATCTTGGTTTATAAGTTTTTTTGGTTTGGTTATACTTTAGAGTATGTTTTGGAAAGATGCTCTTAATCATTGGCTTCTTCTCGTATTCAACATCCCAGTATTGTTTTTATTTCTAAAAAAAGAGTCAAATTTAGTGTTTTTTTATTTTTTAACAATCAAAACCTTCTAAGGTACAGTTGTATGTCACGAAAAGGGATATGGTTTGCTCAGGTTTTTACAACCATTTTAATAATTTCTTGATTGATGCTAATTTGTTTTTATATGGAGCATATCGCATAGGTAAGTCTAGCCAAGTTGCTTTTTTTGTGACTCCTTTATGATGGGAGAAAATATCAAAACTTAGCTTACCATGATAAGCGCCAATACCACTATGACCTACACCTCCAAACGGGAGTCTGTTATTAGAAAAATGCATTACTGTTTCATTTACACAACCTCCTCCAAAGGAATGGGTTGTAATTATTTTTTTTGCAAATTTTCTATCATCAGTGAATACGTATAAGGCCAATGGCTTTTCGTATTTAGAAAGTATGGCACTTATTTCATCTTCTTCTTTATAAGTCAGTATGGGTAATATTGGACCAAAAATTTCATCTTCCATCAATAAACTGTCAAAAGAGTTTTCGTCAATAAGTGTTGGGCTGATGTAGCAATCCTCAACATCGGTTACGCCTCCAAAAATTACTTTTTGGGGTTCGATTTTACTCACTAATCGATGCCAGTTTTTTTCATTGACAATTCTTGGAAAATCAGGGGATAATTTTGGGTCCTTTCCGTATGCTGCTGTAATTTCTTTTTTAAGATAATCTACAAAATGACTTTTCATGTCTTCCTGTATCAAGATATAATCCGGGGCAATACAGGTTTGACCAGCGTTCAAAAATTTACCCCAAACAATTCTTTTGGCGGCTAGTTTTAAATTGGCAGTTTCGTCTATAATGCATGGGTTTTTACCTCCAAGTTCCAGTGTTACAGGCGTAAGATTTTCGGCAGCTGCTTTGGCTACGATTTTACCAACAGGAACACTACCTGTAAAAAAGATATAATCCCATCTTTGTGCCAATAATTTTTGAGAGACATCAACACCACCTTCTATCACTTTTACATGATTGTGCTGGAATGCTTTTTCAATGATTTCTGCGATGATTTCGGATGTTTTTGGAGTCAATTCAGAAGGTTTCAAAACCACTTGATTGCCTGCGGCAACTGCAGCAATTAATGGACAAAGAGCTAGTTGAAAAGGATAATTCCAAGGAGCAATAATTAGAACTTTACCATAAGGCTCCTTAAAAATATAATCTGTAGAAGGAAAGTTTAGTAGTGATGGAAGAACTCTTTTGGGTTTTGCCCAACTTTTAATGTTCTTTATAGTATCTTTTAGTTCAGAAATTACATAACTGGTTTCTGTAAGAACTGATTCAAAAGGAGATTTTTTGAAATCTTCATGTAAGGCTTGAATGATTTTATTTTCATGTTTGATAATTACATCCAACAGCTTAATCAAAGCCTCTTTCCTTGAACCAACATTTAATTTGTAACTCATCATAGAAACACATTGTTTAGTATAATGCAAGTTAAATTTTATAATTAATATATAATATTTTTTTTCTATAAAATATCAAAACGACTCTGCAACAAGGTGTTATATTTTGCCTAACTTTTGTTTTATTTCTAATTAGAATCAATTTCTTTTTCTATGTAAAGGTTTTCTGTGATACTATTATTATCTAAAAATTTTTTGTGATGCATTTTTTAGATAATAAAAAAAGCCAATTTTAAATTTTAAAATTGGCTTTTATATTGGCTATTGATTTTTATGGGTGTTCATTTCTTGCTCTTTTCACAAGATCAACCAAGTCAGAACCACCACTAGCTAGGTTGTTACTTGAGTTATGCGCACTTTGTGTGGCAACAGCATATGGACTACCATCCCAGTATCCCCAGAATGGGCCTCCACTTTGTCCTGGCCATACATCTCCATGATGTGTCATACTTTCATTATCATCAGCACTCCAAAAATCACCATCTAATGAAATATCAGTTTGGTATGTAGGTCTTTGTGTTCCTGTCAAATCTGCAGGATAACCAGCGTGTGTCCAATAAGCACCACCATCCCAAGAATCAGAATAAGATTTTGAACCTAACCATCCAGTACTGTTTCCTATAGCTCTATCTAATACAATAACAACATAATCATATTGTACTTCTGTACCATCAATAGTTGGTCCAGCAACTTTATATTTGTAATAAGTTAGTGTTCCCCAAGCACTTCCATAAGGCGCACTACCGTTATAATACATAGGTGTGAATTTTAACCATCCAGTAGTATTATTAGCTTGCCAGTCAACGATATGTGAACAAGTAAGAAGATGTCTTGGTCCTATCATTACACCACTTCCTGAACCTAGTGGGCTTTCTACTTTACCAACACATCTCCAAGGATAAGCAGTAGAATAGTACACTTTTCTTTGGTCTGGTCCAAAAATAGTTTTTTCGCCATTGCTAGAAAAGAATTCATCTCTTTCAATATATTTAGGCTTACGGTCTTTTTTAGGCTCTAATTTTGCTAGAAATTCAAAATCGGCATGTGTTGGATAGAAATGATCTGTTTCTGTTATTTCAGCGGTGTCTTTTACACCTGCTAAAGGAACTCCAACCGTTTTTGTACCTTTAGGAAAGCGCAAACCATTAACGGTTACTGTTTCAGGTTTTATATTAATTAACTTTTCTGTATCTGAAGTGTTTTCAGACGCTTTTGCTTTAATGGGTTTAAGTTTTCTAACTTCGTCCATTGACATTGGGTTGCTGATTCTTGTGCTCATTTTTATAGTTTTTAAATTAATTAATTATTTATTATTTATTTTATGTAAATATTTTTTGACTAAATTCAACTGAGGTACTTTCTGTTTGATTTACTTGAGCAGCTCCCATAGCAGACAATGCATTTGCAGTTTGTGAATCAAGTAGTTTTCTTGATATACTACCACTTGTTGCTCTTAATATTTTGCAGAAGTGATAAGTAAAATATCCTCTGGTTTGTCCTCCAATATTCCCTTCCATAGAAACTTGGTTGTCCTTACATGCAGCCCAAAGAGTATGATTCATACCAGCAACCGGAACTAAGGCTTTTGTTGATATGATTTTTTCGCCATTTTTTTTCGGTTTTTTTAGTTTTATATCTTTCGAATAACTAAAGTAAAATTCATCCTCAAGCATTGGAGAAATATAACGAGCTGATTCATTTGAAGGTTCTCCAAACTCATCTATTTCAATTTTTCTGGTTCCTGATCCTGAATGGCAGCAATCAAAAATTACTTCAAGGTTTACACCAGCTTTTAATTTAGTGTCAAATATTGTTTTGAAATCATCATCTCTTAGTACCCCAGCCGTAGTATAATTGTGAGGGCAAATAGCCTCATCAAGACCATCTATTTCTAAATCTGAACCAATATTTGCAACTCTGGTTCCGTGACCTGAATAATAGAATACAAGAGAGTCACCTGTTGTAGAACTAGTTAAAAGCCAATTTAAATAGCTAACAATGTTTGCTTTCGTAGCATTTTGATTGGTTAAGATTCTAATGTTTGAAGGTGTAAATCCGCAAATTACTAATGTATTTGCCATGTCTCTTGCATCATTAACACAACCATTTAGGTCAGGTCCACCCATTCCTGTAGGGGCATAATCATTAATGCCTACTACTACTGCTTTTTTTGCCATATTTTATAGTTTTAAAGATTTAATTGCTATGCTTTTTTAGATTATGAGGTATACACTCAATTGCTTTTATTCTTAATTCTAATTTTTTTAAAAATTAGGCAGATGTAAAGTTTGTAATATTTAATGTTTTGAAATAGAGTAGATTATCGTGTTTTTGATGAAGGTGTTTTTACGGTTTGAAAAAGGGGGTTTTTCCCCTTGACGGGCTTTTTTAAGCTAATAATGAGGTAAAATACTTTTTAAAAGAATAAAGTGAGGCTAGTTTTTCTTGATTTTGATTTATTCTTGATGCGCTAATTTTTTTGCATTCCCCTTGTTTTATACTAGATTATATTTATTATTCTGACTTATAGTGCATTACAAGGTTTTGATTTGTTGATATAATGTTATTTTTCTTATATTTACTAATAATATGTAGCCTTGTAATTGAATTTATATGGAGAGAATAGAACAAGATGAAATACAATTATTGATGGTCCTATTTAGTATTGTGTTGTTGGCATTTTTGGCAACATTATTTTTCTTGTTTTTTTATTTTCAGAAAAAAAAATCCAAGTTTTTGATTGATAAAATTGAAACTGAATTGTTGTTTCAATCTGAATTAATGAATTCTAAAATAGAGATTAAAGAGCAGACCTTGACTAATATCAGTAGAGAACTGCATGATAATATAGGGCAGATACTCTCCGTGGCTTTAATGGAGATGAATGTTCTTATTGAGAATGAAGAAAATTATTCTAAAAATGATTTAGTTGAAATAAAAGATTTGATCACTAAATCTCTTAATGAAATTAGAGTTTTGACTAAGTTAATGAATGGAGATATAGCTATTCAGTCCAATTTTATTGATACAATTTCTGAAGATTTAGATAGGATAGGAAGGTTAAAAAAGATGCAATGTAAATTCAATATAGAAGGTAAGGTTCAGAAGATAAATAAAGAGCACGAAACTATTATTTATAGAATCTTGCAAGAGGCCATCTCAAATATTTTGAAGCATTCATATAGCAAAACAATTTTGGTAGACATTTTATTCACTGATATTAATTGCAAGGTCAATATAATAGATTCTGGTAGAGGTTTCAATTTTCATAATTCCACAAATGGATCTGGAATTTTTAACATGAATAATAGAGCCAAATTAATTGGGGCTACTTTATCGATATATTCAGAATTTGGTAAAGGGGCTAAGCTAACAATAGATTATCCAATTAAAGTGCAATCTTAAAAAATAAAACTATGGATAAAATTAAGATTATAATAGTGGATGATCATGTATTGTTCTCTGAATCATTATCCTATTTGGTCGGAAGTTTTAAAGAATTTGAAGTGATTGGAAATTATGGCAATGGGAGAGAGTTTATAAGTGCACTTTCTGAAGAAACTTTGATGCCAAATGTTATATTGTTAGATATAAATATGCCTATAATGAATGGGGTAGAAACAATGAAATGGATTAAAGAAAATCATCCAAATTTAAAAGTTATAGTTTTATCCGTAAATGATGATGAGAATACAATAATGAAAATGATGGCGGATGGGGTTAAAGGTTATTTGTTGAAGGATACTTCTCCCAATCAATTCAGAGAAGCATTACTTGAAGTTTATAATAAAGGATTCTATTATTCAGAAAGAATTTCAAGTTGTCTGATAAATGAGCTGAGGAATGGCCATAATAGAGTATTCCTAAAAGAGAGAGAAGTAGAGTTTATAAAATTGGCCTGCACTGAAAAAACATACAATGAAATTGCTGTAGAAATGCACTTAAGTCCCAAAACGGTTGATGGTTATAGAGAAAATTTATTTCAAAAATTAGAAATAAAAACAAGAATAGGACTAGTGCTTTATGCAATGAAAAATAAAATTGTTTGCGTATAGTTTGTTAAATCGCTTTCCAAATTACATCTTCCGGAACTGGAGCAATAATAGTTATCTTTTCTTTTGAAACAGGGTGAGTGAATACCAATTTTCGGGCATGTAGATGAATTCCTCCATCAGGATTACTCCTGTCAGAGCCATATTTTAAATCTCCTTTAATTGGGGAGCCAATTGCTGAAAGCTGTGCTCGTATTTGATGGTGTCTGCCTGTATGTAATTGAATTTCCAGTCCAACATAATTATCGAGTTCTTTGATGATTTTGTATTCTAAACTAGCCAATTTACTATCTGGAACTTCTTTGAGATGCGCTTTTGAAGTATTGTTCTTTTCGTTTCTTTTGATGTAATGAACAAGGGTATCTTCATTTTTGGCAGGTTTGTTTTTGACAACTGCCCAATATGTTTTTTGAGTTTCTCTATTACTGAATAACTCATTCATACGACTCAAGGCCTTGCTGGTACGGGCAAACACTACAATTCCGGTAGTAGGTCTGTCTAATCTGTGAACCACTCCAAGAAATACTTCGCCTGGTTTATTGTATTTATCTTTGATGTACTCTTTGACAACATCACTAAGAGGTTTGTCACCGGTTTTGTCACCTTGCACAATATCACCTACACGTTTATTTACCACTATAAGGTGATTGTCTTCGTGTAGGATTTGGAGATTATTTTTATTTGAAATTATTTTCAAAAGAAAGGATTGTTAGATTATTAGATAATTCGATTGTTAGAAAAATAGAAATCTATTTTAACGTAGAACGAAATTTAGATGTCATTTTAGTGATTCTGTCAATAGTGAGGCATAATTCATCTAGCTTTATTTGGTCAATATAGCCTAAATCGAAAGCTATTAATAATTGTGTTTCAATTTCATAAATAGAACCAATAGCAATTTCAAGAAATCTAGAAAAATCCTTATTACTGCTTCTAGAGCAACCTTCTGCCATATTTGATGGAACAGATACTGAAGCACGACGAAGTTGATTTGTCAATCCAAACTTTTCTGATTCAGGAAAATTTGCAGTAATAATATAAATTTCAGAACAAAACTTTCTGCTTAATTTCCATATTTCTAAATCTTTAAATCTATGCATGTTCTATTTTAATCGAATTATCGAGAAATCCAATAATCTAAAAGTCTAAATTAATACTGCTTTTTATATTTAATTTTAATCTAGTTATCTAATTATCCAATAATCGAATAATCGAATAATCGAATAATCTAAATTAATACTGTTCTTTCTCGTTTGGAAAATCCTGTGATTTTACATCCTCAACATATTGACTAATTGCAGAAGTCATACCTTCGTATAAATTCATGTAGCGTCTTAAGAAGCGAGGGCTAAATTCATTGTTCATACCCAACATATCGTGTATTACCAATACTTGTCCATCAACACCACCACCAGCACCAATCCCAATTACAGGAATAGAAATACTTTGAGCCACTTTTGATGCCAAATGGGCAGGTATTTTTTCAAGCACTAAAGCGAAACAACCTAATTGTTCTAATAATTTAGCATCTTCAATTAATTTTTCGGCTTCTTGTTCTTCTTTGGCACGAACGGTATAAGTACCAAATTTATAAATAGATTGAGGTGTTAATCCTAAATGCCCCATAACCGGGATGCCTGCATTCAAGATTTTTTTAATTGAATCTTTTATTTCTTTACCACCTTCTAATTTTACAGCGTGACCACCACTTTCTTTCATAATTCTGATAGCAGAACGCAAAGCTTCTTTAGAATCTGATTGGTAACTTCCAAAAGGTAAATCAACAACAATCAAAGCTCTTTCTACAGCTCTAACTACAGATGAAGCATGATAAATCATTTGGTCTAATGTGATTGGTAAAGTAGTTTCATGACCCGCCATAACATTTGAAGCTGAATCACCAACTAGAATTACATCAATTCCAGCTGTATCTACAATTTTGGCCATGGTATAATCATAAGCCGTAAGCATAGAGATTTTTTCGCCATTGGATTTCATCTCTATTAAGGATCTTGTGGTTATTCTTTTATAGTCTTTTTTAGCTACAGACATAATTTTATATGATTTTTAAACCATCCCGATGCTTCGGGATTGGTGTTGATTTTTAGTATGAGAGTGTAAAAGTAATAAATTGAATTTTTTAAAATTGAATTTTTGCAAGGAATATGAAAAAGAAGACTAGGGAATTTACAGTATTTGTATTAAACCAAAGTATTTTAAAGATTTCCCATAACAAATAACTAAAATGACTAATTTTGATAAATAAACTCACAAAATTCAATTTTGAAAAACATACTCATCATTGATGACGAAGAAAAATTACGTCATCTACTGGCTCGAATCATAAAATCAGAAGGTTTTGATGTTTTTGAAGCTCCTGATTTGAAGTCAGGTTTTAAAAAATTAGAAACCAATGATATTGATGTTGTTTTATGTGATGTCAAGCTTCCGGATGGTAATGGTGTTGATTTTCTTCAAAAAATAAAGACTGTTTTTCCTATAACGGAAGTTATTCTCCTGACCGCTTTCGGTAAAATTTCTGATGGCGTTCAAGCTATGAAAAATGGTGCTTTTGACTATATCGTAAAAGGCGATGATAATGATAAAATTATCCCATTGTTATATAAAGCTTTAGAAAAAGTTCAACTCAAAAAGAAAGTCAAACAACTTGAAAAACGAATATCCGATAAGTATTCTTTTGATAGCATTATTGGAAAATCGAAAGGGTTGGAGCAAGTTATTGATTTGGCCAAAAAAGTTGCCAAAACCGATTCTACTGTACTTTTGATTGGAGAAACCGGAACAGGAAAAGAGGTTTTTGCACAAGCCATTCATGAAAACAGTAATCGAGCAGGAAAATCATTCGTTGCTTTAAACTGTAGTACTTTCAGTAAAGAAATTCTGGAAAGTGAATTATTTGGGCACAAACAAGGAGCATTTACTGGAGCCATAAAAGATAAAAAAGGTTTTATTGAAGAAGCCAACGGTGGGACTTTGTTTTTGGATGAAATAGGCGAAATGCCACTAGAACTCCAAGCCAAATTATTACGGGTTCTTGAAACCAGTGAGTACATACAAATAGGAGACACAACACCTAAAAAATCTAATTTTCGTTTGATTGCCGCAACGAACCGCGATTTAAAAGCCGAAAGTGATGAACATCGTTTTCGCTCCGACTTGTATTTTAGATTGAATATTTTTGAGATTAAAATTCCGCCTTTGCGAGAAAGAATAAAGGATATAGCGCCCTTAACCGATTATTTCGTGAAAGAATTCTCATTGAAAGGAAATAAGAAAGGATTGACGATTGATTCTAATTTCATGCATAAATTAGAAACCTATCATTGGCCGGGAAATGTTCGTGAATTGAGAAATGTAATTGAGCGTTCAGTAATTCTAGCGAGTGATGATATCTTGATACAAGATGTTTTGCCTTATGAAATTCAGCACCAAATTGGTCATGCGAACAAAACATTATCCGCGTTTTCTATGCAAAGTGTCGAAAAATTACATATTCAGAAAGTTCTAAATTATACTAAAGGCAATAAGGCCGAAGCTGCACGCTTACTAGAAATAGGTATTGCAACGCTTTACCGAAAATTAGATGAGTATAATATGCAATAATAAAATTATCATTTTGAGAAAAGCTCTGCATATTTGTGGAGCTTTTTTTTATGTTGTAAAATATCTATGGCATGCAACTTCTTTAATCCTTTCGGTAAGATTTTTTAATCTGAGGTATTATTGGGCGAATTAATCAGAAGATTAAAAGCAATTAAAAAAGAAAAAGTACCTAGAATGGCGATGCAAAAATTGGCTTTTTCCGCAGTTTGTTTTACAATATCACTTTTCTTTTTGATAGCAAGCGTATTTAATTTCAAAATATGAAATATGTTTTGACGAATTTGATTTTTTAAAGCTTCATCATTCCAGTTCTTTTTCAAAGCATCAAAATTATTCTGCAGCTCATAAGTTACTTTATCTTCGCCAGCTTCAGTAATATTTCCCATTTGTTTGGTCAGATTGGTTTCAAACAGAGCTATTGCTTTTTCTTTATCAGAATTAATTTCGTCTAACGAGAGAAGCATATTTCTAGAGTACTCGAGTGTATTATAATTGGCTTTCAAAATGTTTTCAGTATCATTTTCAATAGAAAAATTATAGTACGCACTCACTAATGAAAGTGAAATTATCATTAGAAAAAGCAATCCAATTTTTGAGTTTAATTTGATTTTCATTTTCAAAAATATTATGTGATGTTTGGACTAATAGTATTATTGATTATGAATGTAAGATATTGGTTTCTAGGTGTTTTTATAGGTTCTAATTTACAACTCTTAATTTTTAAATCCTAATTTATGACTATTAACTTTTAAATCGTTACCAATCGGGGTAATCTAAACCTATTTATATGATGAATAAGTCGTGATGAAAAATTATCGTTTTGAGAAAAGCTTATCATTTTGATAGGCTTTTTTTATGTCTTTTTTTGGCACGACAACATCAACACTTTATATAATAGTGCTTTATGGATTTTTCATTTTTTTGGAATGCTTTTGGCATAAGGGATCAAGAACAAATAAACCATTATTAGTAATGAAAAATAAAATAGCCACGATTTACGAACAAGCAGAGCGCTTTGCCGAAATCACAAAAGTTGCAATTATTACAGGGAATATTAATCGAGCAAAAAAATGCTTAGCATTAGCTGAGCGATTATTTGAAACGGGAAGCAGCGAAACAAAGAATGCTATTTCGAATGTATATGTTTTTTCGGTTTCCTCATTCATGGAACTGCGTCGTTGCAACATTTCTAATCTGTTTCCTAAATCGTTGAAGGCAGAATACATCAAGCAAATAAATGCTTCTGGTGTTTGAAAATTTAAAGATTTAAAGATTTAAAGATTTAAAAATTTAAAGATTTAAAGATCTTACTAATCTGACAATCGAATAATCCAACTATCTAATAATCTATGATCACAATTCTTTTACTCGCATTAGCAGTTTTGCTTTTTGCGATTTGTTTCAAGTCCGTCGAATTTTTTGAAAAAATCTAAATCATGACAGCACTATTTATTGTCGCACTTGCCGTATTCGGTTATTTGGTTTATGTATTAATTAAACCTGAAAAATTTTAATAATGTAAGAAGTGAATAATGTTAGAAGTAAAATGTAAAAAAGTAAAATGTAAAAAAGTAAAATGTAAAAAGTAAAATGTAAAAAGTGAAAAATGTAAAAAGCGAAAAATGAGAGGTGAAATGCGAAATACGCAGTCTAGAAGATTTTTTTGCATTATACTTCTCTCTACTAACATTTCACGATTCACATTTTACAATTCACACTTCACCTAAGAAAAAAACAAAATATGAACACAGAACTTTTTGGAGTCATCAGTATTTTTATCATCACAATAGTTTTGGCAATTCCTGTAGGAAGATATATTGCCAAGGTGTATTTGGGTGATAAAACCATACTTGATTCAATCTTCAATCCAATAGAAAAATTTATTTTCAGAATCAGTGGTATTAATTCCACAGAAGAAATGAACTGGAAACAGCATTTGAAAGCATTATTAGCCATAAACATGGTTTGGTTCTTTCTTTGTTTTTTCATTTTAATTTTCCAAGGAAGCTTACCGCTAAATCCAGATGGTAATCCATCTATGTCACCTGATTTGGCATTTAATACCGCAATTTCATTTATAGTGAATTGTAATTTGCAGCATTATTCCGGTGAATCAGGTCTTTCTTATTTAGGACAAATGTTTTTAATGTTTCTGCAATTTGTTTCAGCAGGGACAGGGATGGCAGCTGCGGCCATGGTTTTTGTTGCCATGAGAGAGAGAACTACAGATAAACTAGGGAATTTTTATAATTTTTTCATCAAAAGTTGTACTCGTATTTTATTGCCGCTTTCGGCTATTGTTGCAGTCGTTTTAGTATTTAGCGGAACTCCAATGACATTTGAGGGAAAAGATAAAATTGTGACTTTACAAGGTGATACAGTCGAAGTTTCTCGTGGTCCGGCTGCTGCATTTATTGGTATAAAGCATATTGGAACCAATGGAGGAGGTTTTTTCGGAGCCAATTCAGCTCATCCATTAGAAAACCCTACTTATCTCACTAATGCAGTTGAATTGTGGGCGCAATTAATTATCCCGTTTGCAATGATTTTTGCGTTAGGTTTCTTTCTTAACAAAAGAAAATTCTCTTATGTCGTTTTCGGAGTAATGACCATCGGGTTCTTATTACTGGTGATACCAACAATGATTACCGAAATTAATGGAAATCCTGCCATTCAGAAAATGGGAATTACCCAAGTAACAGGCGCCATGGAAGGTAAGGAAGTGCGTTTTGGAACCGCTATTACTAGTTTTTGGCAAATTGCAACAACTGTAATTTCTACTGGTTCTGTAAATAGCATGCATGATAGTTCAATGCCACTTTCTGGAGCTACGGAGTTGATGGCAATGATGGTCAATGCTTTTTACGGAGGTTGTGGTGTTGGCTGGCTGAATTTTTATGTTTTTATCATTTTGGCGGTTTTTATATCAGGTTTGATGGTAGGTAGAACCCCAGAATTTTTAGGAAAGAAAATAGAAGCCAGAGAAGTAAAAATAGCTGCGATTATCGCTATTCTTCATCCACTACTAATATTGGCAGGAACAGCTTTAGCATCTTATTTTGCTGCCAATGATACTGCAATGGGATATTGGTTTAGCGGAAACGCTACAGGTTGGTTAAATAATCCGGGTAATCATGGATTCTCTGAAATGTTATATGAATACACTTCGAGTGCAGCCAATAACGGCTCAGGTTTTGAAGGTTTAGGAGACAATAATCCATTTTGGAATATTACAACAGGGATTGTTTTATTACTGGGACGTTTCATTCCCATAATTGGACCATTAGCTATTGCGGGATTGTTGGCTAATAAAAAATATATTCCAGAAAGTGCAGGAACTTTAAAAACGGATACTCCCATCTTTGGTGTAATGGTTTTTGCTGTAATCTTAATCATTTCAGCTCTATCATTCTTCCCAGCATTGGCACTAGGCCCATTGGCAGAATATTTCTCAATGTAAAAAAGTGAAAAGTGAAAAGTGAGATGTAAAATGTAAAATGAAAAATGTAAAATGAAAAATGTAAAATGTAAAAGTGAAAAGTAGAATGTAATTGTTTGGTTACGAACAATTTACTTCTGACAATTTACTTATCACTTTTCACAATTCACAATTCACAATTCACATCTTACATCACACAATTCACAATCTACTCTCAAGATTTTTAATTAAACCATAAATGAGTTTTCCTATGATGTCTAATTTTCCAATCAGTTGTTCAGATTCTTTTTCGTTGATAAAGTTTAATTCTTTGCTCAATAAAAGCAAAGTGTCAAGTTCAGATAGAGAACCTAAAGAAATATGCAAAAAATGGATAAATTCTTTTGTTCCTTTTCTGGCTGCACCTTCAGCAATATTCACTGGAATTGAAACAGAAGCTCTTCTGATTTGTGATGTTAGTCCAAATTTTTCATCTGAGGGAAACTGATTTGTAACTGAATAAATTTCTTTAACAAATTCAAAACTTTTAATCCAAGAATTCAAATTTTTATGAGGCTTCATATTTATGCTTTAAATGAATATCAAATATATTCAATCGTACGACATTTCACACATAACATTTGACATTTAACCAATATAAAAAATGACTAAAAAGAAATCTAATTCATTGTTTGAAGGGAAGCAGGTAAAAGCAGCATTAGTGCAGTCTTTTGTAAAGCTTAACCCAAAAACAATGTTCAAAAATCCGGTAATGTTTACCGTAGAGATAGGGACAGCTATTATGTTTGCCGTATGTGTATCCATTTTATTTGGCTCACAGCATCAAGGTAGTTTTGTTTACAACTTCATTATCTTCTTAATTTTATTAGCAACGCTTTTGTTTGCCAATTTTGCAGAAGCTATTGCAGAAGCCAGAGGTAAAGCACAAGCAGACAGTTTGAGAAAAACACGTGAAGAAACTCCTGCACGACAAGTTTTAGCCAATGGTGAAATTAGAAACACCAGTTCCTCTGAACTAAAGAAAGGGGATGTTTTTATTTGTGAAGCAGGAGATTTAATTGCCACCGACGGTGAAATCATTGAAGGTCTGGCTACAATAGACGAGAGTGCAATTACTGGCGAAAGTGCTCCTGTAATTCGAGAAGCGGGTGGTGATAAATCATCGGTTACTGGAGGGACAAAAGTATTATCGGATAAAATTAAGGTAATTGTAACCTCAGAACCTGGAGAAAGTTTTCTGGATAAAATGATTGCTTTGGTTGAAGGGGCAAGCCGTCAGAAAACACCAAACGAAATTGCTTTGACGATTCTTTTGGCAGCGTTTACTTTGATATTCGTGATTGTTTGCGTCACACTAAAACCGTTTGCGGATTTTGCAAATGCACCAATTACAATCGCAGCTTTCATTTCTCTTTTTGTATGTTTAATTCCAACCACTATTGGTGGGCTATTATCCGCTATCGGAATTGCGGGAATGGATAGAGCATTGCGTGCTAATGTAATTACTAAATCAGGGAAAGCAGTAGAAACTGCGGGAGATATTGATGTATTGCTTTTGGATAAAACAGGAACAATTACTATTGGAAACAGAAAAGCAACTAATTTTTATCCAGCAAAAGGAATTTTGCCAGAAGATTTTATAGCATCTGCGGTATTAAGTTCACTTGCAGATGATACCCCAGAGGGAAAAAGTATAGTAGAGCTCAGTAAAGTGTTAGATGGTGATGGTAAAATAGGGTTTGATATTTCACATTTTACAGATAACATTTCACACACCATTAAGTTTACTGCCGAAACCAGAACCAGCGGGGTTGTTCTAAAAGATGGTACAAACATTAGAAAAGGTGCCCAAGATGCTGCAAAAAAGATTGTGCTTCAAGCGGGAAATATTTTTCCGGAAGATATAGACGAGAGAGTTATTGCAATTTCTTCAAAAGGGGGAACGCCATTAGTAGTTGTTAAAAATTGCGAAGTACAAGGCGTTATCGAATTACAGGATATTATAAAAACGGGCATGAAAGAACGTTTTGAGCGTTTGAGAAAAATGGGCGTGAAAACCGTGATGGTTACTGGTGATAATCCTTTGACAGCCAAATTTATTGCCGAAAAAGCTGGTGTTGATGATTTTATTGCCGAAGCAAAACCTGAAGATAAGATGAATTACATCAAAAATGAGCAACAAAACGGTAAACTCGTAGCAATGATGGGTGACGGTACCAATGATGCTCCTGCACTTGCACAAGCTGATGTAGGTGTTGCGATGAACAGCGGAACCCAAGCTGCAAAAGAAGCAGGAAACATGGTCGATCTTGACAATGACCCAACTAAACTTATTGAAATTATAGAAATAGGAAAACAACTGTTGATGACAAGAGGAACGCTTACCACGTTTTCAATTGCGAATGATGTTGCCAAATACTTTGCCATTGTTCCTGCGCTTTTCATAACTGCAATTCCTGCTCTTGAAGGATTGAATATTATGCATTTGCATAGTCCGGAAAGCGCTATTTTATCAGCTGTGATTTTCAACGCGATTATCATCCCAATATTGATTCCACTGGCATTGAAAGGAGTGGATTATAAGCCAATTGGAGCCAGTGCCATTTTAAAAAGAAATCTTTTGATCTATGGACTTGGCGGTTTGTTAGTTCCTTTTATCGGAATTAAATTAATTGATTTGGCGGTGGCGTTATTTATGTAGTAAAAAAAGGTTCTGAGATGCTAAGAATCTAAGTTCCTAGAGTTTTGCTTTTTAAAAGTCTTAGAATCTTAGTGACTTAGAACCTAAATAAAAAAATAAACAAAAAATGAAAAATATATTTTCAATATTAAAATTTACTTTTTTAGTAGTAATTTTATTCGCAATCATTTATCCTTTAGCGATATATGGAATTGCACAGTTTGCTCCAAATAATGGAAAAGGAGAAATTATTTCTGTAAACGGCAAAGTAGTAGGATACCAAAAGATTGGTCAAAAATTTGATAAGGCAAATTATTTTTGGGGACGACCATCGGCTGTGGATTATAATGCAGCAGGAAGTGGAGGTAGTAATAAAGGTGCGAGTAATCCAGATTATTTGGCTTTGGTTCAAAAAAGAATAGATACGTTTTTGATTGTACATCCGTATTTGAAAAAATCGGATATTCCTGCTGATATTGTAACTGCCTCAGCGAGTGGTTTAGATCCGAATATTTCACCACAAGCTGCTTTGATTCAGGTGAAAAGAGTAGCGAAAATTAGAAACCTGTCCGAAGATAAAGTAAAAGAATTGGTAGAAACCAAAATTAATAAACCCGTTTTGATGGGGACTTCAACCGTAAATGTTTTAGAGTTGAATGTTGCTTTGGATGAATTGAAATAAAATGTAATTTTTAATAATAAGAACTATAGAATCGAGATGCCCTAGCCCAGATAGTAGTGGAAATCCTTTTGTGTTCGCTTTTTCTGCGGACACAAAAGATTGCAACGAATAGCTGGATTAGCTTCAAATATAAATAATGAGGATGAGATTGCTTCGCCCTCGTAATGACAAATAAAATGAAAAAAATATTAGTTACAGCTTTAATAGCTTTCGGATTTACAACAATTAATGCGCAGGAAGAGTCCAAAAGTCCCGTTACGTTTTCGGGTTATATAGAGCCTTATTACAGTTATGATTTTGGAAAACCTGATAATCATACCAAGCCCGGTTTTATTTATAATTACAACCGCTCTAATGAAGTGAATTTGAATTTGGGGATGGCCAAAGTGAATTATACCAAGGAGAATGTTCGTGGAAATTTGGCTTTAATGACAGGGACATACGCTCAATACAACATGGCTGCGGAGCAAGATTTGTTGAGGTATATTTATGAAGCCAATGTAGGTGTTAAAATTTCTAAAGAGTATAATCTTTGGGTTGATGCGGGAGTTATGCCTTCGCGTATTGGTTTTGAGAGTGCGATAGGCAAGGATTGTATGACTTTGACAAGAAGTATTGGAGCTGAAAATTCGCCTTATTATGAAACAGGTGTAAAAGTTGGATATACCTCTACGTCTGAAAAATGGTATCTGGCTGCTATGTATCTGAACGGTTGGCAACGTATACAAAGGGTAGATGGCAATCAAACTCCGGCTTTTGGGACTCAAGTTATTTATAAACCAACGGGAGCTGTTGCTTTGAATTGGAGCACTTATGTTGGGAACGAGCAACCAGATATAGACAAAAAATGGCGTTATTTTAATGATTTTCATGGGCAATTTAAATTGACTAATAAGACAAGTATAATTGCAGGTTTTGATATTGGAGCGCAACAATCCGCTAAGGGGAGTAGCAAGTATGATGTTTGGTATACTCCAGCGGCAATTGTGCAATATAGACCAACAACAAAAATTCAATTGGCGGCTAGAGGTGAATATTATCAAGATGAAAAAGGAGTGATTATTGCAACTGGAACACCCAACGGTTTTAAGACATATGGTTTTTCAGCAAATTTTGATTACTTACCAGTAAATAATGTAATGTTTAGGATAGAAGCTAGAACTTTGAATAGCAAGGATGATATTTTTCTGAAAGACAATAATCCAACAGATAGCGAAGTATTTATCACTACATCTCTGGCTATATCAATTTAAAAAAAGGGAGATGTAAAATGTAGAATGTAAGATGTAAGATGTGAAATGTAAAATGTCGTTGATATATAAACACTTTACTTTTGCATCTCACATTTTTTACACAATTAAAATATGGACAACGGAAAAGAAAATAATGTCAAACACTTTCTTGATTTAATTCAAAAATCACGTAGGGGGAAGTTTAAAGTCTACATTGGAATGAGTGCCGGTGTGGGCAAAACTTTTCGTATGCTACAGGAAGCTCATACATTATTGCGTAATGGAATCGATGTAAAAATTGGTTACATTGAGACCCATAATCGTAAGGAAACACAGGATTTGATAGAAGGCTTGCCTATTATTCCTAGGAGAACACTTTTTTACAAAGGAAAGCAACTGGAGGAAATGGATTTGCAAGCTATCATTAATTTGCGCCCCGAAGTTGTTATTGTAGATGAGCTGGCTCATACCAATATTGAGGGTAGTAAAAATGAAAAGCGTTGGCAAGATGTTTTGGAAATTTTAGAAGCTGGAATCAACGTGATTTCGGCAGTTAATATTCAGCATATTGAGAGTTTAAATGAAAGTGTAAAACAAATCTCCAATGTTGATGTCAAGGAAAGAGTTCCTGATAATGTCTTGCGGTTGGCTGATGAGGTTGTCAATATTGATTTAACCGCCGATGAACTCATCACAAGATTGAAAGAAGGGAAGATTTACACAGCCGATAAAATTCAGACTGCCTTGGGGAATTTTTTTAAGTCTGACCAAATTTTGCAATTACGGGAATTGGCCTTGAGAGAAGTAGCCAGCCAGGTTGTTCGAAAAGTAGAGAGTGAAATTCCTAAGAATCATGCTTTGCGACATGAAAAATTACTGGCCTGCATAAGCAGTAATGACAGAACTGCCAAAATTGTGATTCGAAAAACAGCACGATTAGCCAGCTATTATAATAGTGATTGGTATGTTTTGTATGTAGAAACTCCGAAAGAAAGTCCAGATAAAATACCACTTGACAAACAACGTTATTTGATTAATAATTTTAAATTGGCAACCCAATTAGGAGCCGAAGTGATTAAAATCGAAGATAAAAATATTACGGATGGTATACTCAAAACTGTAGGGCAGAAACAAATTACAACGGTTTGTATAGGGAAGCCACATTTTAATTTGTTTAAAGTAATTTTGTCTACTACTATATTTAATAAATTATTAAAGAATCTTTCATTATCTAATATTGACCTTGTAATTTTATCATAAAATAAAATTGCCATGATTACAAAAAGCATCTTCATATGAAAATCAAGACTAAATTAAACCTGAGTGTCGGATTGTTATTTTTACTGATAATAATCCTCACGTTGGTGAGTGCTTTTTATGTTTTTATGATAAAAAAAGACACTGAAAACATACTGAAAGCCAATTATAATACATTGGAATATTCTCGAAACATGTTACTTTCATTAGACAAAATAAATAACGATGAAAGAAACGCAATAGCTGTTTTTGAAACCAATCTGAATAAACAAAATAAGAATGTAACCGAAGTTGGGGAAGATAATGCAACCCTAAATCTGCAGAAAAGTTTTAATGCTCTGAAAACAAAAAGCACAGATGAAGCATTAAAAAGTCAAATTCGACAAGATATTTTTGAAATTATGAAGTTGAATATGATGGCCATCAAACAAAAAAGTGATGTTGCTAAACATACTGCCGAAACTGCCAATTTATGGATTGCCATTACGGGAGCACTTTGCTTTTTGATAGCTTTTAATTTATTGGTTAATTTACCCAATAACATTGCTAATCCAATCAAGGAACTAACAGAGAGTATCAAGGAAATTGCCAATAAAAATTATTCTGAACGCGTACATTTTATGAGCCATAACGAATTTGGAGATTTGGCAAAATCATTCAATACAATGGCGCAAAAATTAGAAGAGTATCATGATAGCAATCTCTATAAATTATTGTTTGAAAAGAAAAGATTAGAAACTTTAATAAACAATATGCATGATCCCATTATTGGGCTGGATAATCAAGGAATGATTTTGTTTGTCAATGATGAAGCATTGAAAATTATTGGAATGAAATCCGAGGATGTGATTGGAAAAATGGCCTCAACGATAGCATTGACAAATGATTTGATGAAATCATTAATTGTAAAAAGCCTTGAAAATGAGTCCAAAATTGCGATACGAAAAACACTTCCGATGAAAATTTTTGCTGATGAAAAAGAAAGTTATTTTGAGAAGGAAAATGTAAATATAACTATTCAGCCTACAGGTGAAGATCAAACGATTGATATAGGAGATGTAATTATTTTAAGAAATATTACACCTTTCAAGGAATTGGATTTTGCCAAAACAAATTTTATTGCCACAATTTCACATGAATTAAAAACACCTATAGCGTCTATGAAATTCAGTTTGCAATTATTAGAAAAAGAGCAAACCGGAATCTTAAATGAAGAACAAAATCATTTGATTGACAGTATTAAGGATGATAGTGAGCGTTTATTGAAAATTACTGGCGAATTGCTAGAACTATCGCAAGTAGAAACAGGAAACATACAATTGAATATTGAGAAAAGCAATCCTTATGAGATTGTGCATTATGCCACGGAAGCCGTAAAAATGCAAGCTGAACAAAAACACATTGAGTTGTTTGTTGATGCAGATGAAAATCTTCCGAATATAAAAGCTGATAGCGAAAAAACAGTTTGGGTACTGATCAATTTTCTGACCAATGCCATTCGGTATTCATCTGAAAAAAGCACTATAACAGTAAAATTGAAAAGCGACAATCATCAGGTTTCATTTGTTGTGATTGATACCGGAAAAGGAATCGATAATCGCTATATAACCAAAGTTTTTGATAAATATTTTCAAATTCCGGGAAGCAACAAAACTGGTACTGGGCTAGGATTAGCGATATCCAAAGAATTTATAGAAGCTCAAGGAGGAACAATTGGCGTTGAAAGCAAATTGGGCTTGGGGAGTACTTTTTATTTTAAATTAATTGAGGTGTAATTTTTTTTCTGATTCATACTGTGCATGATTTAGGTAGGGATTTTACAAAGTCTATTTAGAACTTACATTGAGTTAATATTCATTAGGGATTCTTAATGATTTAACAATTTAAGCTTAAAATCTCTAAAGCTTTGTTGCAATTATATTTGCCAACATATTTAAAAACCTAAATTTAAAATGAAAAAAAATCTACAAAAACTTTTTTATGTTGCTTTGCTTGGGTTTGCAACCTTTTCTAATTCCTCATGCAGTAATAATGACGAAGAAACAGTAACCGTACCTTATGCCACTGATGAAAACCTTGTTGCTTTAAAAGGAGAAGACAATATGCGTGATCTTGGAGGCTATGTTGGGGCTGATAGTAAGCGAATTTTATACCACAAATTATTTCGCTCAGGAGAGCTTTCTACATTAACAGCTGCCGATTTAGAACATTTGACTTCTAAAGAGATATATCAAATTATCGATTTAAGGACTACTACGGAACGTACAGAGAAACCAGATGTTACAATAAAAGGGACTGTTCATTATGAACTTTCTTTATTGGATGAGAGTAATTCATTGACGAGTGGTGGTGCTACGAGCTCAAATAGTGTAATGGGGTTAATTCTTTCCGGAAAAGTGAAAGCGGAAGAGATAATGATTCCAGCTTACGCAGTAGATGATATTAAAATTGCACAATGGACAAAAATATTTGACTTATTGGAATCTGGGCAAACGACACTTTGGCATTGTACTGCTGGTAAAGACAGAGCAGGAATGACTAGTGCTTTAGTACTTTATTCGTTGGGTGTTGACAAAAAAGTTATCATCGAAGATTTTATGAAGTCCAATGATTATCTTGCTACAAGTAATAATCAGACAATTGCTTATATTAATGCTCAATATGGAGTTGCAGGTATGGGCGAAAAATTAATACCATTATTAGGGGTTAAAGAAGTTTACATAACTACTTTTTTAAATGAAATTGAAACTAAATATGGAAGTGTAGATAACTTCCTTACTAAAATCATTAAAGTAGATACCGCTAAAATGAGACAGAATTTTCTTGAAAAGTAATAAGATGGATTAACTTATCATTAATAACAAAGAAAAGCCTGGTGTATGCCAGGCTTTTCTTTGTTAAAAGTTTTAATTTGTTCAAACTTTATTTTAAATCAGATTGATAATTTTGTAGAATATTAAATTAAAATATGCTTAGCAATCCGCCATATTTACGGCAATTGCCAGTCCACCTTCTGAGGTTTCTTTGTATTTTGAGTTCATATCTTTGGCAGTTTGCCACATAGTATCAATAACTTTATCCAAAGGAACTTTTGCGTTTTTAGCGTCGGTTTCTAAGGCAAGTTCTGCAGCATTAATTGCTTTTATGGCACCCATTGTATTTCTTTCGATACATGGAATCTGAACCAAACCACCAATTGGGTCACAAGTTAGTCCTAAGTGGTGCTCCATGGCAATTTCGGCAGCCATAAGTACTTGTGCAGGTGAACCACCCATCAATTCACATAAGGCTCCAGCGGCCATTGCAGATGAAACTCCAATTTCGGCTTGACAACCTCCCATTGCCGCTGAAATAGTAGCTCCTTTTTTGAATATACTGCCTATTTCTCCGGCAACCATAAGGAATTGCTTGATTTCTTTTTCGCCAGCCTGATGGTTTTCAATCACTAAATAGTACATCAAAACAGCTGGGATAACTCCAGCACTTCCGTTGGTTGGAGCAGTAACTACTCGACCAAGAGCAGCATTTACTTCATTTACAGCTAGTGCAAAACAGCTTACCCATTTTAGGATTTGGCGAAATTTTACTTCGGTTTTTCTAATTTCTTCCAGCCATTCCTGAGGATTGGTATAATTTGATAAACCTATTAAATTTTGGTGCATATCAAAAGCGCGTCTTCGAACATGTAGTCCTCCAGGGAGTATACCTTCGGAATGACAACCGATGTACATGCATTCGAGCATGGTGTTCCAAATTCGCATTAATTCATGGTGAATTTCAGCTTCTGGACGCATCGATTTCTCATTTTCATAAACGATTTGAGAAATAGTCATATTTTCTTTAACGGTATAGTTCAAAAGTTCTTCCGCATTTTGAATAGGGAAGGGGAAAGCACATTTTATAACTTGCTTTTTCTTGGCATTATCACGCTCTTCTTTTACAACAAATCCGCCTCCTATAGAGTAAAAAGTTGAAACATATTCTGTCTCGTCTTTGAAAAAAGCGGTAAAAGTCAATCCATTAGCATGGAAAGGAAGGAAGTTTTTATTGAAAACAATATCTTGAAGGAAGTAAAAAGGGATATTGATTTCATTTCCTAAATTGATTTCATTTTTTGTTTCAATTGATTTGATGATTCCATCAATATCTTGAATAGGTATATATTCGGGGTCTTGGCCGCTTAATCCCAACATAACAGCCAAGTCTGTGGCGTGCCCTTTACCTGTCAAAGAAAGGGAACCGTATAAATCTACTTTTACTCTAGTAACATCATTTATATTATATTCATTTCTTAATTCGGCTAAGAAACGTTCTGCTGCTCTCCAAGGGCCTAATGTGTGTGAACTTGAAGGTCCTACACCAATTTTTAACATATCAAAAACTGAGATACATTCTTCCATAAATCTGTGAATTTTGAAAAACAAATATAGCTAATAATAAATGTATAAAAAGTGAAAATTATTCTAAAAAGTGTTAACTTGATAATATTGCATTATTATAATTGCTGCTTTTTTAATATATTTTGAATCTAGTTTAGAATTTCAAAATTGTACTACCACAGTAGGGGATTTTCAATAAAGGATTGGTTTTATTGCGAATATTTGACTTTCAGTGATGTATGTCCTATTTAGGTTGAAAGTAAGGAAGAAGTAAAATAACGTTTTAGTGTTTTATTTGTAGATATCTAACTGTGAACTTACCGGATAATATTGTATTAGAATTAATAATGATTGGTATTTTTCATCAGTATCGAATAGTCTTTATGTATGATGGAAATTTGCCATTATGAATTGTATTTATAAATTGGTCTATTTGTTATTGTTAAAAAAAAACAAATATTATCTTCATATAAAAAGATAATAAGCCTATATTTGTGGCTTCATTCAAAAATTCCGGAAAACATGTTTGAATTTCAGCAGTATTTAGGCTTTTTACTTTTCTTGACCATCCTTACTATGGGGTTTTGGTTAATGTTTTTCCTAGTTGGTTTCGTATCCTATTGGGTAGGTGGAGCAACTTGGGAAGCTTACAAAGAAAAGAAAGCAAAGCAAAAAGAAGAATAGTCAGTATCATCTGATTTTACTTTACAAAAAAAGGACCCGTTTTTACGAGTCCTTTTTTTATTTCTTAATTTTTAATTTATCCAGGGAAATCACCATTATTTTCTTCTTGATTTTTTTTAGGTTGTTGTTTTTCCTTGTCATTTTTTCCTTTGTTGAAACGATAAGTGAACGATAAGTTGAATTGACGTTTACGGAATTGCATTTCACCATACGATGTTTGGTTTTCAAGATACGTATAAGATCTCATAATTCTCGTGTTGAAAATATCACTGATATTGAACGCTATTGTTGCTTTGTCTTTTAGTAAATCTTTGCTGAAAGCGGTGTTCATACTAAACTGATCTAGATTTTTTCCTTGTGCTGTTTTTTGAGCACCATTGTAGGTAGCATTCAATTGCCAGTCTATTTTGTACGGTAATGTTAGTTTAGAACTAACTCTTGCAAACCAAGTATTGGCTTGGTTGTCAAGATTTTGTACAACAAGATTGCCGTTTGTGTCCGTATAGCTGTTTTCTCCGGTTGTTTTTACATTATATAAATTGAAATTACTGTTTATTCTCCATATTTTGAATGGATTATAGTTTAAAGTAAATTCAAAACCAAATTTTTGCTCTTTTCCTAAGTTAATAGGTCGGCTCAAAATAACTGGAATTCCATTTACATCATCGCCGGTAGGAGACCTCACAAAGCTGAAAACATCTTTTGTGTTTTCAAAATAAGCAGATGTATTAAATGTTACTTTTTCCCAACGTTTGATATATCCAACATCAAATTTGTCTGTTAGGGACGGATCCAAATCAGGATTTCCCTGAAAAATATTAACGTTACTAGAATAGTTTACAGCTGGATTCATGAAACGTCCTCTTGGTCTGGTTAAACGTTTGCTGTAGCTTGTAGTGAAGTTACTTTGATCTGAAATTTCATAACTGATAAAAGCACTCGGAAACAAGTTGTTGTATTTTTTAGCATTGAAATCGTTGGTATCTAATAAGTTTACATGAATACTGGTGTCTTCCCAACGCAATCCAAATAAATAAGAGAATTTATTTTTCTTGAAACCATATTGTGTATAAAGTGCATTGATGGTTTCTTTGTATTCTAAGGTATTAGATAAATTATCGATTCTTACGCCTTGATCGTCAAGAACATAATATTTATTGTTTAAATCACCAAAATTTCCTTTGTATCCAGCTTCAAACTGACTTCCTTCTCCTAGTGGGAGTACATAATCAGCCTGCAATTGTGCTTGTTTTTGTACCTGATCATTTAAGGTGTTGTTATAATTGTTTGAGCCTGTAATAATGCTTTGGCTATCATCAGTATTTCTTGAAATAGAACCATCAACAGTAAGTTTGTGTCCTTTGTCGTTGAAGTTTTTAATTAAGTTTGATGTATATGAAATGTTTTCGCTACCTGTATCTCCATTGTTCAAACGGTAAGATGTACCCGTAAAAATATGTGATGCATCATAGTTGCTGTAGTTAATTAAATCATTGTCTTCACCAGTATTCTTTTCGAAATTGATAGCATTTGTCCAATATGTATTTGGGGCCACTGTCCATTCAATACCGGCTCTTCCATTAAAACCATCTCTGGTTCTCTTTGTGTCACGATCTTCATCCAAAAAGTTTTTGATAGAACCGTCTTCATTGAAATATTCTGAATTCGTTTTACCGCCACCTTTGTTTGTTCTGTGATTGTAACCCGCAGTAGTGAAGTAGTTTAATTTTTCTGTTTTATAATTTACATTGGCACTTAAACCATAGGTCTCCGGGATTCCCGTTGAAGCTATAAGAGTTCCGTTGAACCCCTGATTTTTACCTTTTTTAAGAATGATATTGATTATCCCAGAACCACCTTCTGCATCATATCGTGCAGATGGATTCGTGATAACTTCAACTTTATCAATGGCATCAGCAGGAAGTTGTCTTAACGCTTCGGCGATATTTACGGCATAAGATGGTCTTCCATCAATTAAAATTCGGATATTATCACTTCCTCTTAAGCTCACATTTCCGTCGGTATCAACAGAAACTGATGGAACATTGTCTAAAACATCACTTACAGTTCCGCCTTTTACCATCATATCCTGACCAACGTTGTATACTTTTTTGTCCAGTTTTATTTCTACCGATGTTTTTTCAGAACGTACCACAACTTCGTTCAATTGTGAAGCATCTTCTTCCAGACCAATTGTACCCAATGAAGTTTTTTCGAGTATTTCTTTTTGTTTGATTTCAATTGATTTAAACGATATGAATTCTATTACAATATCGTATACCCCAGGAAAAACCTCAGCTTCAAATTCTCCTTTATTGTTTGTTATACCTCCGGTTACAGCTTTAGGAATTTTAGTGTTTTTTAATGTGATAGTAGCATATTCAAGAGGATGATTGCTAGCTTTATCTACTATTTTACCTGTAACTTTTATTTTGGCTCTGGTTGGAGGGCCTTGTTGCGCAAAATTGGTAAGACCAAAAAATAAAAATAGGAGAATTACAGTAAGTTTGAAATTTTTCATTTGTAATAAATAAGATTTCCCAATTGGATTGAGAAAAGCAAAAAAGGTTTAAAGTTAGTTTCCTAATTTTATGTTAATGTCTACAAGAAGGGAGTAACTTTATCCGGATCTCTTCCGATAATGGCTTTGTCATCTTTTACAAGAATAGGTCTTTCTATTAGAATAGGGTTTTCTACCATGGCTTGAATGATTTCGTCTGGAGTCAATGTTTTGCCTTTAAAATTTTCTATCCAAATCTTTTCTTTCTGGCGCACCAGTTCAATTGGGGTAAGGCCTAACTTCTGAAGTAATGTAGTCAACTCAGCGGCGGTTGGTGGAGTTACTAGGTAATTAATGATTTCAAATTCGTTGTTGGATTCTTCCAACATTAGTAGACAGTTTCTTGATTTTCCGCAACGCTGATTATGGTATATTTGTATCATTTTAATAGGTAAGAATTAGTTTGTGTTAAAATAAAAACTATTTTTAGGTAGAGCAAAAATAAGATTTGAAAAAGAAATCGGAGTATAATTTATAGAAAATAACAAATGTTTTTAGAGCAAGGAATAAAAGAAGAAAATAAATTTTGGAAGTATTTAATGGGGACTGTATTCATAATAGCTGCTTCTTTTATGGGGCAATTACCCATGTTGTTGGCTATTGTATATGAAACTGTTTTTCATGGAAAAATATATCCTTCCAGCGATGAGGAACTGATGCATTTTTTTGAACCCAATTTGGCTTTGTTTTTAGTTCTCCTTTCTTTTGTTTTTGCGCTATTCGCAATTTATTTTGTAGTTCGCTTTTTGCATCAGCAAACACTACTGTCCATTATTACATCAAGATCAGCATTGGATTGGGAGAGAGTTTGGTTTTCCTTTGGTATCTGGTCTATTTTTACAATTGGTTCTACGTTATTGTTATGGTTTTTTAGTCCAAGCGATTTTGTATTAAATTTTAAGCTCGTTCCATTTTTGGTTTTAGTACTAATTGGGGCTTTATTTATACCAATTCAGACCTCAGTAGAAGAATTAGTATTTCGAGGTTATTTGATGCAAGGATTTGCTAATTTATCCAGAAACAGATGGTTTCCTTTGGTTATGACCTCGGTTATCTTTGGATTGATGCATCTTGGTAATCCTGAAGTTTCTAAGTTGGGTAATGTAATTATGATTTATTATATAGGGACAGGATTTCTTTTGGGAATAATAGCATTGATGGATGAAGGGATGGAACTTACCTTGGGTTTTCATGCAGCTAATAACTTAATTGGAGCCTTATTGGTAACATCAGATTGGTCTGCGCTTCAAACCAATTCTATTTTTAAAGATGTGTCGGAAACCGAGGTTGGGATTGATATTATTATGCCAGTAGTGGTGGTTTATCCTTTGCTTTTATTTATATTTGGTAAGAAATACAATTGGACTAATTGGAAAGAAAAGCTAACTGGAAAGATTGTTTGAGATTCTAAATGTCTAAGTAATTAAGATTTTAAGTTACTAAGATTTAGTTTGGTAATTTTAAAGAGAAGAGTATAGTTGTCTCGAAACCAAAGCATTACTATATTAGTGTTTAGAAAGAGCATTAAACCATTTTTCTAACTTAGAATCTTAGACACTTAGCAACTTAATTCACAATAAAATTTAAAATAAATAACTGCTATGATTAATACAGTAACCTATAAAAATGTCCATAATTTTTTTAAATTAAATGGATATCACTTGACTAAAGAAGACTTATGTAGAGTAGCTTATAGTTTTATAAAAGAAGGGGAGGATTACGAGCAATCTGTTGGGGAATTCTTATTAGATTGGTTTGATGATAAAGAGTATATCGAAATGTATACATCTGGAACTACCGGAACGCCAAAAAAAATAGAAATAAGAAAAGAAGCTATGGTTCAATCTGCAATTGCAACAGGTGACTTTTTTGGACTACAACCCGGTAATAGAGTTTTACATTGTTTGCCTACCAATTTTGTTGCTGGTAAAATGATGTTTGTTCGATCTTTTATTTTAGGATTAGACATGGATTTTGTAGCTCCAAGTTCTAATCCGTTATATCATAATGACGAAGAATATGATTTTGCAGCGATGGTACCTTTGCAAGCCAAGAATTCTATAGATAAATTGGCGAACATCAAAAAAATAATCATTGGGGGGATGAAGATTCAGAAATCCTTGGAACAAGAATTGATTAAATTACCCGTTCAAATTTACGAAACATATGGGATGACGGAGACCATCACTCATATTGCCGCGAAAAAAATTGGTGAAGAGGCTTTTTCTACCTTACCTAATGTTACCGTTTCTGTCAATGAAAACCAGTGTTTAGTTGTTGAAGCGAAAAAAATCAATAACGAAAAAATTGTTACGAATGATATTGTAAACTTGGTTTCGGACAGTCAATTTGTTTGGTTGGGAAGATTTGATAATGTTATCAATAGTGGCGGTATAAAATTGATGCCGGAACAAATAGAAGATAAATTGTCTGCGGTAATACCTAGACGTTATTTTGTAGATGGTGAGCCTGATGATACATTGGGCGAAAAAGTGGTTCTTTATATAGAAGGGGAAGAAATCAAATTAGATAAATCTGTTTTCAATGTATTAGACAAATATGAAAAACCGAAAGAAATTATTTTTATCCCTAAGTTTAAAGAAACCCCTACAGGGAAAATAATGAGAGATGAAAGTAAAAAACTGATAATAGAAAAATAGCTGTTTATATTTTAGACAAAAAAAGAGAGGATTATTGTCCTCTCTTTTTTTGTCTAAAAATTATTGTCTCATTTTGAAGAAATAATCAGCAGAGTTTTTTCCGCTACCGTAAAATAAGAAAAATATGCAGGCTGCAAGGATAATTAAGGCTACAAATAAATTTTGGTGGTGCATTTCTCCCATGAAATTGATCACTATAGCACCTATTAGAATAGGTAGTTGACCTATTATTGCCCAACGAGTTAGCAACCCACAGAAAATTAAAATACCTCCAATCATATGAGCCGGTGCTATGTAATGAACTATAAACATTCCCCACATACCTCCTTCAAATTTATCAATGGGAGACATTAAATCAACTAAATATTGAATGTTTGTAATGAAATGCACTCCTTTCATAAATAAAAATACTCCCAATGCCATTCGGAGTAAATCTACTGGTAAATAAGTGTGCCTATTGGCCCATTTATTTAAGCTTTTTACATTATTCATAGTACTATAGGTTATAAATTATAATACTAAGTTATTAAATATTAATGATATATGTGTAATTTGGAGAGGTGTTTTTTTGTCAATTCATTTATTTTAGAGTAACGTTTTCGTTCTTTAGATTTTCTTTAGGAATTATCGGATTCTTTCTGATATCTTCTAATATCCAATTTAGTTCCGGATCTTTTCCATTGATGTAATCAGATATTGTTGGTATAATTTCCTTGTCAGGGAAAACACCGCGTCCTTCTGGATTTGTCTTGTAAAATGGAGCAACTACCATTAAACCCATCATTATTTTTATTTCAGAATGAGGCAGTTTAATTGTTGGCATTATTCCAGCTACACTGCCATTATAAGCACCTCCTGTTTCTTCGCCTACAAATGTGGCTCTTTTGGAACCTTTTAAATTGGATGAAATAATACTTGCAGCCGAAAAAGTACCTCCGTTAATCATTACATATATCTTGCCTTTGAATGCATTTTTGTTTATTGGCTTAGGTTTTGACTGTGAATTTGAAGAATAATATTTGCCATTATCGGCTTTATGAACTTTAAAATAAGCAACTGGCGCATAAAACGGTGTTATCAAAATTTTGGCCAGTAATGGATACTTGCTAAATGGTGTTTTTTCAATCAAACTAGTTTTGGAAACAACCTCATAGGGATCTATGAACACAAAAGTAGAATCCGATAAATAACTATATAAATTTGCAATTTCGTTTACAGCACCTCCAGGATTATTCCGTAAATCGATAATCAAAGTCTTAGTTTTATTCAATTGCATTTTGCTAAAACTTTCTTCATAAAAGCGGTTCGGATTGCCTAAGTCGAAGTGTTTAATTTTAAGTAGAGCAACACTGCTGTCTTTCTCTATGAATTTTAAATCCCGATTGTTTGTTTTTGTAATTTCATTATAACCGTAAATACTTTTATCCTTTTTTATTTTTTTCTTTTGTTCAGATGTAGGAGTAACTGTGGTTGCTGCCACATTTGCTTTTATCTTATTTGCTTTTGGCCGCTCAGTTTTTTTTCTCTTAATGCTAATTTCATGAATAGAATCATTTTGCTTGAAACTATATTGTATACTATCCTGAATGCCATTTTCATTGTTGTAAAAAGCAGGAAGCATATAGGACATTCTTTTTCTTTTGAATGTTTTATTGTAACCGTCTGAGGTGAATAAGGTATTGTATTCAGGAATTAATTCGCTTATTTTTTTATTATTAATGGCGATAACTTCTGCTCCTGTTTTTATGGCTTTATTTTCAGATTTGTTTTTTATAACATACATTTTGTCGTTTATGATATCAAAATCAAACTGTAAAAACGGACTAATTCCTTTATCCTTGAGAGCTTTCTTTTCGGCTTTACTCAAGATCTTTAATGATGGTGTAACTATCAAATGACCTTGATGTATTGAGGCTACCACTGGACTTAGCTTTTTATAGAAGTCAAAACTGGTCATAGGTTTTGTAATGGTATTTTTTAAGCTATCGAATTTATAATCTAATTCGTTTTTTGAAATATACCAATACAATTTGGGCTGTAATCGTTGCAATTTTTTATAAGTGAAATCCACATCGGCTCTTAAATCTTTTTCAGGGATTAAGTCATTTAGGTGTTCATTATGTTTCTTTACGGATGTACATTGGAGGAATAGTAAACAGTAAAACGAAAGAAAGAATATTTTTTTCATGAAAGGAAATGCCTTGTGGATTCTAATAATCAAGTTTAAATGAACAAAAAATAATTTGTTTCGCACAAATGTATTGTTTTCTATTTGAGATTAATAAAGAATGGAATTGAAACTTTCTTAGTTTTTGTAAAAATTAGAAGCCGACTCAAAACTGAGCCGGCTTCAATATATAATTTCATACGGATTCTTGATAAAAACACACTAGAATCAACGTATGGTGATTATACTTTTTTATTCTTCATCTATCACTTCTTGTTCTACTTTGTGATGGAAAGGACATCCTTTTGTTTTGTTTTTGTCCTTATTTACTTCAGCCGGTGTAGAGACAGGTCTTCTGCGGTGTTGATCCTGAATTGTAGGGAATACCGATGTAAAGAAGTTTGTCCAACCACCTGTTCGTACGCGCAATAAGTCATACTGCTCAGGAGAATCTACCGCTTTTGTGAAAGTGTCAGGATCAGCTACCGTCACAGTAAGAATATTGGAAGACTTACCTTGGGCAAATTGTTTCATTACCTCAACTAATTTTTCGACAGGGAAGTTTTCGTCAATGTTATAATCTGTAGGAGCACCATCGGTCATCATATCTGTACCAGTTCCTTCAAAGCCAGCAAGAGATTGTTTGAAACTTGCTTCTTGGTGTTCAATAGGTAAATCTGCAGGACTTGGTGTCGAACTTAAGTCGGATGCAACAGTAGTACCCAATCTTCTACCGTCTGCACTGGCTCCGTTCCATGAACCCATTTCGACATGGTTCTCAAAAGTTCCAACACCAGGTTGTAGTTGAATTCCAAAAGGAAACTCTTCGGAACCAAAACGAGTCGTCATGTTTTTTAGAGTTTCATACAATTGTGTCCAAGGTTCCGTAAAAGTTTGCATAGCAATTTTAGCAACGTTTTCTACTATCGTATTTCCGAAAGAGTCAATTTCCTGATTACCTCTTCCGTAACGAGGTAAAGCTAGGGCAACCTCTCTTAATTGCTTGAAACGTTCAGAGCGGGACGCAATTCTGGATTCTCCGGCCAAGTTGCTGATAAATGGTTCAGTCATTTTATGTCCCCAATCACAGCAAAGGCATTCTAAGAGTTCTGGTAATGTAGTTACTGCATTTTTATCATCAAACACCATTTTTTTTATGGCATACAAGGAATTGATTGTTGAGCTTAACGAGATGTAGCACGGACCGTAGATGTTGTATTTTGTACCACCGCTGTAAAAGTCCTGTCCTTTTGCAAGACAATCGTCCATGAGAACATTCAGGATAGGAGATGGGCAAAATTTGGTATTGGCTCCATAACCCATTAATTGACCGTTGAATGCTTTACGGTTGAGCAATTCGAAGTGTTGGAAATAGATTTTTATCAATTCGTCAAAGCTTTTGATCTGGTCTGCTGGTTTCGAATTTAAGGAAACCGTTTGTCCGAACAAATAACTTTGTCCAGCAGATGAATAGGTGCGTCCTTGGTTTAAGGCACATTCTAAAGGCTGTAAAGTAGAAAATCCACCCAATGAGAACCAGTTCTCACCTGGGAACTGTGGTTCGTAGCAACCGTCGCAGGCATAGTTTTGGGCAGATTTCATGGAAACCGATGGATTCCAGCTTTTGGTTTCCTGATTTAGTTTTCCACCTATGTTATCACCACTGTGATATAATCCGTTGATGATTTTTTCATCGTTCAATAAAATAGGGTGGGCTCCTCCGGAAAGTACAGCATGTGCGGCTTCTTCCAGTAATTCATCCGGAATGTCTTTTCGGGTTCTAAGGGATAGACATGGTGCGTTTAATGGTAAACGACCTGATGAACGAATGAACAGTTTTGTCATGTCGTTATAGGCAGGTTTGGTATCTTCAAAGTCTGTTGTACCATCGGCAATTGTTCCTCCCACAGTAATTTGCTGGATCCATTGTCCCAAAGATGCACCTTGCGGATAAGGTCCTGAACTTCCTCCCATGGCTAAATTACCAAAAGGCTGGTGATCTTCCATGAAGATACGGTTTTGCTGTACTTTCTCATCCAACTTAATGTAGAAAGCATCTATAATTTCCTGTGCAGTTTCTTCGGTGATATCGTCTTTTTCATAGAAAGGTTGTAGCAATTGATCTAATCTTCCCATTGCAGTAGGTTCTCCATTTAAATGCAGGCAACTGTGTAGGGTGAAAATTAATTGTACAGCTTCGATTAAAGTTTCTGGTTTTTCGGTAGCCAATTTTGTCATTCTATAGGCAATGGATTCCAGATTTTGTTTTTCCCAATCCTGCCCTTTATCCATTTTGGCGGCTGTTTTTCGAGCCAATTCGGCGTAGTTTAGAAAGTATTCTGAGATTCCTTCCAGAGATAGATAAGCAGAACGGTACAAGTCTTTCTTCTCTTGTGTTGTTGCTTTTTTCTCATAATCCAAGACTTCCTCTTTTAGAGCTTTTAAACCTCTATTTAAGGCTTTTTCGTAATTTGGAATTACGTGCCCAACTCCCGAAGCTTCACTAAGATTGTTAAGGAATCCATCCAAACGCTCTGCTTCCGAAAGGTATTTCATTACATAACGCCCTTCTCCCAAAGTTAAGTTTGGCATAGCACCTACAATGATTTCTTCTGGTGAAATTCTAAAGGTATCTGAACCGTAAATTACTTCTCCCTCGTTCTCCAAATAAGAGGAATATGGAACTAGTGAACCGTTTTTTAGTTTTATTTTTCTTCCTCTAAAACCATAATCAGGCGAGCTGAAAAGCTGTAAACTTAAACGGATAGCCCAACCTTTTCGAACCATGATAGATTCTTTCATGATGTCAGAAGGTTTGTCTTGTCCGCTATATTGATTAATGTAATAAGCAATGTCTTCTTTTATTTCTTCTTGCTTTCTATTGTAATACCAGTTGTCCTGCCATAAAGAGAATATGTTTTCAAGTAAGCTCAGGATACGATTAGATGGACGGGCAAAAAAAAATGGATAAACTTTATGTATGCCGGTTGACATCGTGAAAAGATAATTTTGATGATTGTAATACATCAGACCGTTTTCGGATGCATTTTGATAGTGACGATCCAAGCGAGACCAATCTACTCCCGGAAATCTAGACCAATTGCCTTCTTCCATCGAAGAAAAATCATTAGAATAGTCTTTCATAGTGTCCAATTCTAAATCGTCGATGCTTGGAATATAGAAAAAACCTCCTAAATCCGATTTCAAGTGATTGAATAGACGGTCGTTCATGAAGCCACTATCAGGACCAATTTGGTTTTTCATAATGTCTTCAAGGATACCAATCTCTTTGCAGAAACCTGCAAAATAGATTCCTTCCTCATCAGAAACCGTTACTGATTTTGGTGCTCTGAAACCTGAGTTGGATTGTTTCGCTTTTCCAAAAGGCAATCCTAAACGAAGTACTGGAGTTGTATTTCCATTTTCGTCCTGTACCCTTGCTGATTTGATATGGGAACGAGAATCACGATCCGGGATAATGGTATCGTTTGTTTTTCTTCCTATTAAATCTTCTATCTGATCTTCGGACATCATATTGATTTGGTTCCAATTGATTAAAAATCGTTGGGCCAATACAAAAGAACCTCCAAAATGATCGATGTCATCACAGCCAATAATGGTGTGCTTGGCTATGGTAATAGGATCTGAAGGGTTATTTAAATTTTCGGAGAAACGGCAGCCTAACACTTTTCCGTTATGACCGTCTTCCTTAGTCGATTTTGATGCGGCTTCTTGTGCAAAATAAGACTCAGTATCTGATTTTAATGAAGTAACAATAAGATCTAATACTTTTTTGCAAGCGTTTTCATTATCACTTTTGATATGAAACCAAATGTCGCCAATTGAATCTTGAAAAATACCATTAGATTCTTCAAAAACTTGAGAAAGATTCGGATCGGTAATTGTTGGATATTTCAATGTCATTCCTTTCGGAACAGATTTTCCTTCCTCTTCGCAGATGGTTTTCCAGTTACTAAAAGAAACTCCCAAAACAACAGTAGTGTTTTTATGGCTTAGCTCGTCGTCGTTATTAATCTGTAAACGTAACGAAGCCATCAAGTTGGCCAATTGGGAACGGGTTACGGTTTTGTTCATCCAAAAAGTGGCGAAAATGGCAAAAGGGGAGGGATAAACCAATCCTCTTTGACAATGTTTCCATACTTCTTCAAATCGATCTTCAAAGTTTAATTCTTTCATTTTTAGTATTTTTTGATAGTTATAGAATCAAATTTAGCGCTATTCATTCCTAAAAAAAACAGGTGAAAACACCTGTTTTTTATTCAATTATTTTGGTTATAGAAAAAGTGTATTTAGATGTGATAAAAAATATTAGTCACAGATTAAATTAAAAATAAGTCTCCCAAACTTCTCCTGCGAAGAGTTTTCCAAATTTGGTAACTGCACTTATTGATTCTTTGTTGTTATCCGGATGAATGGCTTTCATAGTTTGCAGTTGCTTCACAAAATCAGCTACTTCAATTTTCAAAATGCCTTTTCCTATTACACTACTTTTATCATCATTACCCTCATAGACAGTTATAAAAAGCGTAGTGGTATCACTCCACATATCAAAACCTTTATCATCTTTTATTTCTTTATATCCGTAAAAGAAATAAGAAGCTCCCTCATAAGTTCTTAGCTGCATGGCATACTTCATTAGTTTTGTTTTTACTTCGTTTTCATCTTTTATGAATAAATTAAAAACTCCACTGGTAACGGTGATGGGATATTTGGAAAGCTTGGGGCAATTAACCGTTCCTATCATATCTGCCCTGTGACTACTGTCTGTTGTAAAGGCTTCAATATCCTGAGATTGAATGGTCAATGTAAAATCAAAAGGGGAATTGTTTTTTTCTCCTTCATCATATCCTTTTTTAAAATCTGTTTTTTCGTTGAACGAAATAAAACCGCGCATAGTCTCCGTAAATGATACTCCAACTTCGTATTCTTTTAGTGGTGATTGCGCAATCGGATTTAAATCATAATTCAAAGTTTTCTGATGTCCTTCAATGATGATTTTGCAATTCCGTTCAGCTAAAGCAGAAATTGTCAATAGGGGATTGGTTCCCAACGGACGAGGAATAATCGATCCATCCATTACATATAATCCTTCATGTAAACCATTGTCCGTTGTATTGCTGTAAACTTGACCAACGTGATTGGTGACACTTGTTGCCACATTATCGCCCATTACACAACCGCCCAAAGGATGTACTGTTACCATATCGTAATTAGTCATTTTATTCCATTGAGGGTTGGGTATATAAGTTCCGCCTAATGCTTTTGTAGCTTCCTGTAATTTCCCATTTACTTTCTGAAAAATTTTTTGTTTGCCTACGTCTGGCCAATTTATTTCGAGTCTGTCATTTTCCAATTGCATAGAACCATTGCCATCGTCATGTGTCATGACTAAGTATACTTGAGTATTATTTAAGGAACCATGATAAGGGCCTTTGAAAATGCTTGTAGCTTCTCTCTTCCTTTCATCTAACCAATCCAGCCAGCCTTCATCAGTATCTTTTCCAATAAATTTAGAAAGTGTGGTAAAAGCTGTGGTAAGTATTGGTGAAATAGGACCAGGAATACTTCCTTCTTCAAGTGTCATACCTTCATCAAGATTCTCTCTTTTACGCATGTCTATTATTGAGGTAATACACGGTCCTACTGGTTCTTTATCTTCATCATCATAATGCTTTCCTAAACCTATACCATTCATCTTGACATTATTGTTATAACCAAAGCCAAGAACATCACCATTGCCTGTAAAATGTTTTCCAAGTGCTGATGATACATTTAAACCTTTTTCGCGGGAGCGCAATAAAATTTCTGTACTTCCCAATGCGCCTGCTGATATAATTACATTATCTGCAGTTATGC
This sequence comes from Flavobacterium aestivum, assembly GCF_026870175.2. Lineage (NCBI taxonomy): Bacteria > Pseudomonadati > Bacteroidota > Flavobacteriia > Flavobacteriales > Flavobacteriaceae > Flavobacterium > Flavobacterium aestivum. Next base: position 2,847,928 of record NZ_CP113977.2, read on the forward strand.
ATAGTGGGGGTGCATCAAATTTTTCACGACCAAGATGATAAGGATCAAAGTAAACCAGCCATTTATTGTCTTTACGCTCTATATATTGAACACCTGCTTCACAAAATATCTCTGCTCCATGATTTACTGCATCTGGTAGGTAATTCATGATAAGCGTATTCTTTGCATAATGATTGCAACCTGTAACGCAATCGCCGCAGTTATTGCATTTTTTTTGTTCTACACCTACATGATTCAATTGCTCATCATACTCGAAGTTTACATTGATATCAAGATATCTGAATTCTTCGTTCATAGCAGCGGCAGAAACCTTCATTCCACTAGTTTTAGCAAGTTCAGGATAACCGGGTGTGTTTTCAGGATAAGGAGATGGTTTGAGCATTTCTTTTGCTTTCTTATATCCTTCTTTGAGAGATTGCATGTTATTTCTAATAGCTTCAGGCCATTTTACATCTTCAAAAACACGAGGTTCCGGTTCTATGGAAACATTGGCATTTACATTAGAGGTTCCGCCCAATGCACAACCTTTGAATACAGTCATTTCCTTACCCATGTAAAATTCATACAAGCCGGTTTTACTACCAATATGCTTATTATTTGTATTCATTTGCATTTCTTTTGTGGCATCATCTAAATCCTCGGGATATTCACCCGGTTGGAATTCTTTTCCTTTTTCTAAAAGACAAACTTGAATACCGGCACGCGATAGGCGAGATGCAGCAATACTTCCGCCATAACCGGAGCCGATAATAATAAAGGGATAATGTGATTTAATTGTGGTAATTGGTTTTGATAGACGTTTCATTTTTTAGCTGTTTTTAATGATGATAGGTGGTTCTATTAAAAAATATTCGGGATCATTATCTGAAGTGAATGTAATGTTTCTCTCTGTTTCATTTTGAGTCCATTTGGTAACAACTCTCTTTATTCCAACGGGATAAATTGTAAGATCGCCATTGTTGTCGATGTGCATACGCAGGAAATTTTTGTAGTGTTGATATGAAAATGATGATGAGGCTTCGTTAATATGTATACTAAAAAAATATCCACTTATGAATAAATAGATCCCCATTAAAAACCCATTTAGAAGTGCACTTGCAAAGAAGGAACCCGTTATGGAAATCAAAAATTTGCAGGTAGGGTCAATATTAGTACCGCAACAATAATATAAATATTGAGCAAGGTATACTGAAAAAAAGATTGCCCATAGATGTAGCATCCCGTGAATAAAACCCCATAGGTAAAACCATTTTGTACGATCTATATCTGTAAAAAGTATGAAGCCTGCTAATACCAATGCCGACATAAAAAGCAGCATTGGATGATATATTATGTATTTAAATGACAACAGACTAGAGAACAGATTAAAAGAATGGGAACAAAACCCTGAAAAGAATGAAGGTACGAATGCACTAGTGTCAATATGATTTGATACGGTTATATTCCATACAAAAAGCAATGCAAGAGATCCCATAAGAAAGCAGAAAAATTTATTGAACCAAGGGAAAATTAAATTCAAAAACATAAGCTTCCGAGAAGTTTCTTTTTTAGGAAAAGCCATTTCTAGCTTAGGAAACGATTGAAGTTTGGATCGCATGAACTCATAATCTTCAGTTATTTTGTCAAGCGATTTTGGAAGCATGTGAGTGCTATGCATAAAGGCACCACCACCGCCAGCTGTAATTAAGTGATTGAATTCCGTTTCATCTCCGTTATTATGAGCTAACCGCTCTTCGGAGTATCTTGAATAATGATGTAGGTCGCCTGTAAGTGTTGCGGCAATTTTAAATTTCTTGCCTATTTTTTTATAAGCATCACCTGTAATATATATTTGCTCGAAATACTTTAAGCGCTTATAGGTTTCATCATTATCCTTTACCTGTTTATAAACCCAACTTGGCTCTGCAGTGCATAAAATGACTTTGCTGCCAGCCGGCATATTTTCTTTTGCGATTGTTTCAAAATAATGTTTTTGCTGCTGATCAATGTCAGCGTTAAGTTGTATATCAATTCCCCATAACCAGTAATCGTGTGGTAGCTTAATTGCAAAATAGCTTCTTTTTTGTTCTGTGATCCAGTTGCCAATCCAACGCTTTTGACTAAAAAGTTTCATAAAATTGGTCAACCCATCATACCAGTCGTGATTGCCCGGAATGGCAAACATTATAGGTCTTTCATTTTCTGTTGTTGCCGGAACATTATGTGCGGCACTAAATGGGATCTTAAATCGGTTTTTATATTCATCTCCGTTAGGGGTTGGGTATACCTGATCTCCGCCTAATATCAAAAGATTTCCAGATTGTAATTCAGAGGTTCCTTCTTGTTTGAGAGTGTCAACTTCCTTTTGTTTCTGTTTGTTTTTTTTGTCAAATTTTAACTCATAATCAGGCTGAAGTTTCAATGATAAATTTTTTGCGGCAAGAGAAGCTACAGTGTAAGTAGAATTGAACCCGTCACCGGTATCAGAAATATAATCGATCCATATTTCTTTATTTTTTGTTTGTTTTCCATCTGGCTTTTTTTTTACCGAATGATCGTAAAAAGTATTATTTGGATCAAGAGCAGCTTCTAATTCCCGTTTATCAGCATAATTTGCGAAAGTTCCTGAAATTAAGGCTCTCAAAGCTGTTGACGCGAGAATAGAAGGTTGATACCAGTTAACCATCTTGGGTTGAATGTATTTTTTTTGTGAACTCATATCTGTAATTTGAGATATATGGTATTTAGAATTTAAATTTTAAATTTTTCATAATCGGTGAATGATGGTGCTGGGAACCAGTCCTCATTCAATTTTAGATCAAATACACTTTCAAAGCCTTCGGGAGTAACTTTCTCAGGTTGTTTATCATAAGTCATAAACCAGCTTTCAAAGTGATCATCAAGTACGCCATTAGCTTCGGGCATGTACATTGTAAAAAAGGGTTTGCTCTGGATCTTTAATTCCTTTAAAAATTTGGTACGCGGATGATCACCAATATACAATCGACCGGTTGCATTTTTGCCAAACTTAATTCCGGCTTTTGTCTTAAAATGAATGTAGGATGCCATCAACATATTGCGAAAATGACTGTAGTTGGTGGCGCCGACGTTTATTGGGAAATTTATTTTTTGTGGTTTATCTATTTCAATTCTAAAGGCAAACTGATTGTCTTTCTCATATTGGGCACTTACTTGATTATTAGTTATTTTAAAATCAAGATTGGCTTTATGCTTAGGCATTCCCCAAATTCCTTTTCCTCCTTTAACTGATATTTCTGAACTCACGGGTAGATCTAAGATAAACTGCCCTGTCTTAAATGTTTTCATCATTAATGCCGGAAGTAATGCTGGTGCAGGTTTACTGCCCTTGGTTACTGCAAGCGCTAAACTGTATTCAATATATTTGCCTATGGTAGTGTGGCGATAATCAATAACAGTTACCATAAAAACGGCTTTACCACCGAATGCCTTTACTGGATGCAGTTCATTGCCAGGTAATAATGTTTTTGCTTTTTCGTAGTCACATAAAAAACCTGCCATAAGTGCTGGTGATTCTTGTGCTTTTACAGGCAACTTAAATGGTATTCCATCGACCATGGCATAACGGCCTTCATAATTTTTAATTCGTTTTGGTACTGGCATAATATAGGGTTTTAATAGGAATGGTTATTTTATTAGCTAATTCAAGCATTCAATTCTTCAATCATGACTGGGAAAATTTCCTTATGTGCATTTTTACCCAGAAAAATATCTAAGTGACTATAGGTGTCATACACATATAGTTTATGATAATCGGGTTTTGCTTTGTTGAAATAATTAAAAGAATTCTCTTGGCTTTTACTTTTGAAGCATTTGTTGCGTTTTCCTGCAAAAAACACGAAGCGGGCATCGGTTGCTGGCTTTGCATCAGCATAACGTTTTGTGCCATCAACAGAAACCAATGAGCCATAATGCACCCCTTTTCTTATATGTCTGAAAAAATGGATAGGGACAGGACCAAATTCATTTCTTATCCACTCTTTTGTCTCATTGTTGAGATTTTCTAACTCCCACAATGCTGGAAATCCCGAGCCGTAAATAAAGCTTACAAATTTTCCAACTGTAGTATCTTTTTCAAAATGGGTGCTAAGCACTAATGCTTTAAAAAATTTAGAACGAAAATCTGGAGCTAGATCACCCCAACGCGGATTGAGATAAGTTGTTATGACACTGGCCATTTCAAGAATCACATCTAGTTTTACTCGTGACCAACTTGGCACAACGGGATGAAGCGAAACCGCATTCGTGACTATGGTCGTAACCTGAGGAATCAAGCCAAGAACTGCAGAAATCATAAAACTTGTTGAGCCTTGACAATGTATAATTGCTTTACAATTTTTGGTGTTACTTACTTCGCATACTTTTTGAATGGCTGCAGGATGGTCGTTTTTAGCTACTACATCCAAATCCCATTTATTGGCAGGTAACTCTGTACTTGCACGCCAATTTTCAAGAAATACATCATAGCCTGCATCGGCAAGCATATCCAATAAGTTTATTTTATTGGGAGGATTAAAAATATTTGCACGAACACCAGCGCCATGTACCAGTATTACCGGTCCGCGATGTTTAGAACCTGTGTGCTTTAATCTCCACAGATTGCATTCAAAACCATCAAGGGCTTTAAAAGGAATAATATCAAATGTATGATTGGACATATAACGATTATTAAGTTGTTATTGAGTCGACTTTTAAAAAAATCAAGTTTATGATAAACAAAATGATATATCTGTATCAAAATATATTACTTAATATGTAAAAGGGATGATTGTTAATGTAATATATTTTGTATGAAATAAAATTAACAAAAATATAATTACAGCTTTTATGAATTGTAACTTTTATTAAATTTTAAAGGAAAGCAAGTTATTTTTGTGATTATTTCAAGATATATAAATGATTAATGTCTTTTTGTGTAATCATTTGATTATTAGAAGGTATTTGAGATTCATTCTAAAATCTTGAAGACATATTTTAATGATGAAACAAGGTTCTGTCGCATCTAAATCAACCTTGATTTTTAATTTTTGGTGTTCTTTTAATCAAAATTTGGACGTAAAGAATAAATTTTGCAGTTGAACTATGCAGTTATTGAGGAACTTAATCTAAAAGCAAAGCAATCAGATTTAACAAAATCTTTACAGTCAATTTTTTTAAATTATTCAACCAAAAAATCTTTTACCATTTTATATCTGGTTCGGCCAATAGGTAAAACTTCTTCATTTCTTAGTCTAAGCCCATATTGTGTACCAGGTTGGACAATGATTTCTATTGCCTCAGATATTTTCACGATATAGGATTTGTGAATGCGCAGAAATGATTCTGGAAGTAAGAGACTTAGATTTTCTAAGGTTTTATTATAGATTTCTATTTTGCCATCGGTAAGGTGAAGTTCAGTATATATGCCTGAACCTTTTATGTATTTGAGATCATTGATATTGATTAATGATTGTCTTCCTTTCTTTTTCACGGATAGGTATTTCAATTTATTTTCTGAAAAAGATTTTGATTTTATTCTTTGGCAAGCTTTAGCGAGACGTTCTTCATCAAAAGGTTTGGCTACAAAATCAAGCACTCCATATTCAAATGCCTTAATGGCTTTTTCTTTATAGGCAGATACGATAATGGTATGAAAACGTTCCGAGACTACTGACTCCAGCACATTAAATCCGTCTTCTCCATTTAAATTAAGATCCAGAAATAAAAGATCTATCAAGTTATCCTCAATATGCTTTATGCCTTCGGTTAAAGATTCTATGCAACGAAGCGATGTGATTTCATTACCAAAAATATCCCGAATCATCCGTTCCAGACGTTTGGCAATTCTAGCTTCATCTTCTATGATTAGGATATTCATGATTCTTCAATTATTAGTATAGTTTCCCATCCATTCTCTAGTGGGTTTGACAACAATTTCCAATGGTTAGGATAACTTTCCTGAAGTCTTGATTTAATATATTTTAATCCAGTTCCATCTTGTTGTATATCTTTTTTTGCATATTCCGGTCTTTGTTTAGCGAGAGTACGTAAGATGTATTGTTTGCTGTCTTTTTCTTTGCTAAAGCTAAAATGAAAACTAATATTTCCATGAGCATCCGGTAAACTATGTGTTACCCCATTTTCTACCAGAGTATGAATAATGGCAGGCGGAATAAACTCATTTGGATCAACGCCTTCCTCTTGCCATAAATAATTGATTTCTTTTCGATATCGCATTATTTTGAGATGGTTTTGACAAAGTTTGATTTCCTGTGAAATTGGAATCAATTTATAATCGGCGATTTCATTAAGTACATCAAATTCTTCTGCCAGAGCACTTATGAATTTAACCCCTTCTTTAGGAGATTCCTCAACCCAATCCATAAGAGAAGTCAAGGTATTCATGATAAAATGAGGCTTAATGTTTTTTTTAAGCAATTCATTTTTTAACCTTTCGGATTGCAGTAATGAGGATTCGTAAGCTAATCGATCATCTTTGCGTTTTACGGCCATGATATAAAGCATGGTGATTACGATTATTACAAAACTAATGTAAATACTAATATCAAAAGAAGTGACATAATCAAACTCAAAATAGGTCATAAAATATAAAATCCCAATACAGGCCAGTAAGCCTATAGTAACAATTACAGCTCCCTTTTTATGTTTATAGGTCGAATGTGCCGCTATAATAAATGAAAAAATAAACAATAGTGTATTATGTAGGATTGCTATATAGTCATAATTGCGATGATAATTAAACTCTATAAATAGGACAAGAATAAGTAGTGTTCCCAAAAGGAATTTTTTCCATTCAAAAGAAAAATGAATTGCGTAAAAAAGCGGAATCAAACAAGTTAGGAATAGGTGGCAATAGCCAATAATTTCCATACGAGTGATTTGAAAAGGATATGGATATGGATAGAACAGTTTAGAATATTCAGCAAGTAGTAAACAAAGGAATATCAGGCAAATAATAGAGAATAATAAACTGGAGATATCTTTTGGCTGGTTGATAAAAATGAAAAAGAAATAGATTGCGATGATTAAAAAAACACCTCCTGTTAGAAAGAAATATTTGCTAAACTGTAATGGTCCCGTAACCAATTGAAAATAATCATCCAGAATTGCATAGGTATAAAATGGGACATTCATCTTGGTCTTTATCATCCGCAAAGCCAATACATGTTCGCCTTCGGTAAGCAAGTCATTTGGGATGGGATAATAACTTAAATAAGTACCAGTGTTTGGTTTATTGTTAGTTTGAACTAAACCATTTTTGCCTAAATAAACTCCGTCCCAATAGGCTTCAAAATTAGCCAATGCAACGATCATCACACCTTGATTGCGTTTCTGTGTCAATTCTTTATTGACCTGAGTTTTCATTCTGACCCAAAATAACTCATTTTCTTTGGGCTCAATTTCTTTTGACCAATGCTTGTCCTCATATTTTTTCTGAGCCCATTGAATCGAATCTCCTTGGGAACGCATGCCATCTTTTAATTCGATTCCATCCGCTTTTTTACCACAAGAGATAAGCAATAGTGCTAATAAACAACAAAAAAGGAGTGATTTTATAATTCCAGTCATAAGCCAAAGATAGCCATATCAATTGTAATATAATAGCAGTTCACAAGTCTAGAGAGTCGTTCACAAGTAAACTTTCTATCATAGAGTGATAAGTCTCTAATTTCGTTGAAGGTTAATTAAAAATCACAATCATTAGAAAATAAATCACTTTATTATGAAAAAAATAATTTTAGTTTTTTTACTCAGTTATGGATTTTCATGCTTCAGTCAGCAAAAATCAAGTACTGCCAAAACGATTAACTTAGATGGTTTAAAAGTCAATGTAGAAAAAATGATGCATGAATATAATCTTAAAGGATTGAGTGTTGCCGTTTTTGAAAATTACAAAATAATCTGGACAAACGAATGGGGGGTAAAAGCGGCAGATTCTAAAGAAAGGATTGATAGAAATACTGCCTATTCAACAGCATCGATTTCAAAACCAATTGTCGCATTGGTTTGTGCTATTTTAGAGGAAAAAGGATTAATTAATCTAGATGAACCCATCTCAAAATACCTTAAAAGATGGCAATTGCCTCAAAGTAATTTTACGAAAGATACTGAGGTAACCTGGAAGCATCTTTTGTCTCATACGGCCGGAACAAGTCAAGGTGGTTTCGAGGATTATTATCAAGGAGATTCTATGCCTACCATTGTACAAAGTTTGCAGGGAAAGTTATTGCCTAGATCAAAAGAAGAAATTAAATTTCTTTTCAAGCCAGGGACAAATTGGGAATATAGTGGTGGCGGATATGTAATCATACAATGTGCGTTAGAAGATCACCTAGGAAAACCATTGGCTCAAATTGTAAAGGAAAATCTTCTTGACCCTTTAAAATTGAAAAATTCCACTATGATTCAGCCAAACGAGAAAGGATTCTTGACGAATATAACCAAAGTACACAATAGTAAAGGTGAAATTATTAGAACTGGAATACCAATAACGCCACAAGTCGCACCTTCGGGTTTGTGGTCTACACCTACAGATCTAGCCATAATAGCAATCGAAGTTCAAAAAGCATTATTAGGCAAAGGAAACAAAGTAATTTCTACAGCCGTAGCCAAAAAAGTTACGGATATAGTAACTCTTATGGGGTCAAGAGGCTGGAGTTATGGCTGGCAACGCAATTTAGGATGGGGAAACCAAGATTGGTTTTCTCATGATGGCTCTAACACCGGAGTTGGTGGTGAATTATTGGCAACTATGAAAAAGGGTAACGGGATTGCTATTTTGGCTAATGGGGACAAGCCTAATCGTATTCCATTAATGAGCTATGTAGAAAATACTATTATGGCCGAACTAAATTGGAATGTTTCCTTTGATGAAAAATCTGCTAAGAATATTCCCGAGCAATTATCAAAAGCCATTATAGGGTATTATACAGAAATTCTATTTGGATATAATAGATTTGGGGTAACTAAAATCTTTAAAGAGGATGAGAAGTTATATCTTGGTTCCCCTTTTTTTAAGGAGAATATGGGTATAGACAAAAGCAGAATGTATTATATGGGAAATAATACTTTTAAGATCGATAATTATCCAAACTTTATACAGTTCAATTTGAATCATAATAACATTTTAGAAGGAATAACTATTTTCAGAGATTCATCTGATTTGAAAAAAATACAAATCCAATTAAATGAAATTAGAACACCAGAAACCAAAGCAATCCAAATTTTTACTGAAAATAAATACGAAGAAGCAATCAATAAATTTGAAAAACTGTGTTTAGAGTACCCCGCTTTTAGTTTTGAAAGCGTATTGAATAATTTGGGATATAGTTTTTATAGTAAAAAGCAAATAGATCTTTCCGTTAAAATTTTTAATCTTAATTGTATCAAATATCCAAAATCAGCAAATACTTTCGATAGCTTAGGTGAAATCTACGAGATAATTGGAGAGTTAGAACTTGCAAAGAAGAACTATAAAGAATCATTACAACTAAATCCGGAGAATAGTAATGCTAAAGAAATGATCAAAAAAATCGAAAAGCGATTGGGAACTAAGTCTTAATTTTAATTGAGTATAATTGATTTTTGATCTTTTAAGTTTACTAACATTAAGATATAGAAACAATTATCGAAGATATAATTTAATTTATACTGGGCTTTTGTCTGAAATAATTTATATATTTATGCATCCTACTTTTTTATAAGATGAAGAATAAAGCACTTCCCATTTCAGACAACGAATTAGAACGTCTTGCGGCATTAAAGCGTTATAATATACTTGACACGTTGCCCGATCATGCTTTTGATGATGCAACAAGGCTTGTTTCATATATATGTGGAGTGCCAATTGCCCATATTTCATTCATAGATGAGAGTAGACAATGGTTTAAATCTGAAATAGGAATAGGTGTGTCAGAAGTGCCTCGTGAAATTAGTTTCTGTCAGTACACCATTATGGAATCGGAAATAGTTGAAATAAACGATACCTTTTTGAACGAGCGATTTAAGGATGATCCCAATGTAACTGGCGGGTTTAAAGTTAGGTTCTACGCAGGTGTTCCGCTTACAACCCCAGACGGATATAATATAGGAACTATATGTGCTATAGACCATGTTGCCAAAAAGCTTAATGAAGACCAGCGAAATGCACTTTCAATTATTGCAAGGCATGTAATAAATCAATTAGAATTACGAACAAAAAATATTGAGTTAGACGCTCAGAAAAAAATTGCTGAACGAGCAGTGTTGGCCAAAGATAGTTTTTTGGCAAATATGAGTCATGAGATCAGGACGCCTCTAAATGCAATAATAGGTTTTGCAGACCTTTTGACCCAAACAAAGTTGGATGATGGTCAGCGTGATTATATAGACAGTGTACAAATAGCTGGAGAAAACTTGCTTTTGATCGTTAATGATATTCTTGATCTCTCTAAAATTGAATCCGGAAATTTAGTCATTGATGCAGAGCCATTTAATCTGAAAAAGACACTTAGACATGTTTATGATTTATTAAAAGTAAAGGTTCCAAAAGAAGTAGAATTTAATCTCTTTTTAGATGCTGATATGCCCGAAATTGTAATTGGAGATCAGGGAAGACTAAACCAGATATTAGTAAATCTTACAGGTAATGCTCTTAAGTTTACTGAAGAAGGTGAAGTAACAATTTCTGTAAAAAAGATTGATGAAACAGATAGTCATTACTCACTTAGATTTTCAGTAAAAGATACCGGCATAGGTATACATGAGGATAAGCTTAAAACAATTTTTGAACGATTTACACAAGCAGAAGAAAGTACTACGAGGAGATTTGGCGGTACAGGACTTGGACTCAATATTGTAAAACAGCTAATCGAATTGCATAATGCTGAGATTCATGTAAAAAGTGAGCAGGAGCGAGGTTCAGAATTTTTCTTTGTTCTTACTTATAAAAAAGCTACTGGTATCGAAACAGCAGTTAAACCATTATTAGAAAACAATCTGGGGAAACTTAAATTGCTTCTTTGTGAGGACAATGTTTTAAACCAAAAACTTGCAAAGAACGTTATCCATAATTTTGGTTTTGAATTAGATATTGCCAATAATGGGGAAGAGGGCATAGATTTTTTATCTAAAAATGAATATGATCTGGTGCTAATGGATCTCCAGATGCCAGTTAAAGATGGTTACCAGACAACAGAATTCATTAGGAATAAAATGAAGCTAACTATTCCAATTATAGCAATGACAGCACACTCTCTCATAGATGAACAGGAACGTTGTTATAAGGTTGGAATGAATGCTTATATGTCTAAACCTTTTAAAGAGGCTGTACTTTTAAAAGTAATACAAACAGCAATGAGCATGGATATTGTGCTAGAGCAAAAGAGAAAGTTAGATTTATCTTTTTTAGATGAGATGGCCTGTGGTGATCAAAATTTTAGAAAAGAGATGATAAACATTTTTATAGAAAAAATTTCAAATCAGATAGTTCAACTGGAAGATGCGTTCAATAGAGACGACAATGATTCGGTTAGAAAACTGGCGCACAATATGAAATCCAGTTTAGATATTTTTATGCTGGAGGATCTTAGTAATTGTTTGTCTATTATTGAGAAAGAAGCTTTGCTTGGAGAATTTAATACCGAAACGGCCGATAAAGTAAATAGTTTGCATAGCGGAATCGTTGAGGTAGTAAAAATTTTAAAAGAATTATAGTGAAAGCGGAATATACTATTACTTTGCATTATTTTCTGATGAGGTAAATTTGTCCTTATGCTCAGGGAAATAAATTTAAAATTAGAAAAAGTTAGGATGAAGCTAATGTTTTTAAACACAATTCAACAAGATAATTAGAGCCATTTATGATGAATGCATTAATCCATCAGCTAGAGGAACAGTATTCCTTTTCAGAAGAAGATATCATGTTGATTAATAAAAGTACTTATGTAAAAGCCTTTCGAGCCGGCGATTATTTCTTAGAAGCCGGAGCTATTGCGAATCAAATTGGATTTGTGGTTTCGGGTGTATTTCGTTTCTTTTTTTACGACAAAAATGCCAATGAAATAACCAGTGTATTTCTAAAGGAAAGTGAATTTGTAACCAATCTGACCAGTTTTTTTGAATACTTACCTTGCTCAGGTTCCATTCAGGCAGAAACCGATGCCGAAATTATACTGATTGACCGAAAAGCTTGGGAACAGTTTTGTCAAGAAATCCCCAATTGGGAAAAGGCTTTGAGACTAATAAGCGATAAATTTTTGATAGACAAAATCAATTTTCAAAGATCACTTATCAATCAGGATGCAGCAACAACTTATCTTCATTTTGTATCAAAATATCCAACCATTATTCAGCGGGTGCCTTTAGGGCATATTGCTTCATTTTTGGGCATTACTCAATCCTCGCTGAGCAGGATTAGAAAACAACTTGCCAAAAAAGATTTTTTGTCAAATGACAAAAAATAAGTCTTAATTTTATTAGAATTTTGTCACTCTTAAAACAAATATAGCATTTTAAGAGTTGCTTTTATTGCAATTTCAAATACGACAACACAATATAAAAACACAATGAAAAACATTTTCGAATTAGAACAGCAAGCTCATTTAGCATTGGCACAATACCACCGTTGGTATCAAGTCTATGAAGTGCCATTCACAAAAGAACGGATTGAAAATCAAAAAGACATTTTGAGCGATGACGTAGAGATTAGTTCAGAATGGGGCACTACCAAAGGTAAAGAAGGTTTAGAAGACCGCCTAAAAGTTTATACAGGATGGCAAAACGCCCACCACGTTAAACATACTGAAGTGAAAATATTGCCTAATGGACAATTGTCGCTCGAAGCAGATATTCTTTATCAAAATATCCGCCCGGATAACAGCAAGCACAGTTATACTTTACATTATTCAACAGAATTGCAACCAAGAGAAAATGACTTGCCTCTTTTTACAAAACTGAGTTTAAAACCCACTGGAGAAGTAAAGGAATTTAATTTTGAAGATGCCTATCCGGAAAACAGAACCAAATCATTTATGCACTATTGGTTGTATCTTATAGAGAACCAGAATAGTGATAAATCCAAGGAGTTATTGGCAAATGATTTTTTGCTACAATTAGGTACTGGGGAAAACATTAGTACATTAAAAGGATTTGATGAATGGATACAATCAATTTCTACTAGAATCTTGACGAGTACACATTCATATAAAAACTTTAAAGTAGTCGATAACAAGGACAATACATTTTCAGTTTCCGTAGATTTTGATTGGAAAGGTATCAATCTGCAAAACGAAAAAATGATTGCCGAAACCCATCACGAATGGCTATTGAGCAATAATAAGGAAGAACGCTTTGCCAGATTAAAAATGTTGAAGGTTGCGATTGTAAAACCTTTTCAGGTTGTCGCTGATTTTTAAGTATTGGAAAACCCAGCGAAAACGAATACAAAGTTTATTTATGACCAAAGCCAATTTTAGCAATAGAATTGGCTTTTTTAGTAGTGTTATTTTAATGAGAAGAACAGGATTAGAACAATATGAGGAATCCTTGTCTGTACTGCACATATTACTGAAATTGTTTATGAAAGCGACAGATAGAACAATAAAGCCGTCTCAGTTTAGACTGCCCCCAAAAAGTTAGACACTATTTGGGGGCAGTGCAGGTTATGAGACGGTTTGCAGAACTAATTTTATTTACTTTTCGGTCTGGTAGCGTTGCATAAAAGTATTAGCCTTATTGTCATCACCTAAATTGTGATAGGTAAGTGCTAAATAATAAAGCGCTGTTTTTTGTGAAGGATTAATTTGATAAGCATGTTCAAACGCAGGTATTGCTCCTTTGAAATCTGAGTCTGCAGCCAGTGAGTTTCCATAATTCATCCATAACTCAGAGTTTGAAGGATATGCTATTGTTCCCTGTCTAAACATTTCGGCTGCCTGCTTAAATTGTTTTGCCGCAAAAAAACTAGCTCCAATTCTCACATGTGTGTTTTCATTGTACACATTATTTTTGAGGGCTTGTTTGTATAAAGCAATAGCACTATCCTGTTGTTTTAGTTTAAGATAGGTGTCAGCAAGGCTTAATCGTGTCATATCATCTTTTTTAATATGCAATGCCTCTTTTAATAAATTTGCTGCAGTACTAAAATTTTGAAGGCGATAATTTGTAATACCAAGGTTAACTTTTGCGTCTGGATTTTTGGGATCCAGTTTATTAGCGATACTCAATGTTTCAAAAGCATTATTTATACCATCGTTATTGTTATTTATAGAATGGTTAAGTAATACAGTTCCATAATTATATTGAGCTCTGGCACTATTAGGTACGTTCTTTGCATGGGTAGAAAATAATATATCGTTACTTTCCCAAGCCTTATTATTGTTATGGGTTAACATTCCTAAAATTATAGCAACCCCTAAAATTGAAACAGAAATTAAGCCTGCCTTACGGTTTTTTAAGTTATCACTTGCTTCAAAACCTATATAACAGATTGCTATCAATAAACCAAGTAGGGGAATAAACATAAACCTGTCGGCCATGGTAGCTCCAATAGTGAATAAGATATTACTGGTGAGAATTGCCGTTAGATAAAAGAAAAAAATACCAAAACTTATTATTGGCTTTCGCTTAAAATAATAGATTGCAGTAGCTAATAATGCAAGTAGAAAAATAAGAGCTAACCAAAGTTCTACACTTGTAAATGTAGCGCATGGGATTTGAGGATATGAGTAATCATAAGACATGCCCACAGGATAAATGAAGTGAAGCAGATTTTTTCCTAAAATGGTAATAGCTGTTAGTCTTTGGGTTAGCAAATCATCGCAAGCTAAAATAGAATTGTCGGCATAAGTGTAAGGAACGACAGGAGAACCGCTGTTAATCACCAAGGTTCTTATCAAAAGCCAAATTGCACCTGTAATTAGTAAAGGCAAGACGTTTTTAAATGCACGAATTACACTTTGTCCCTTAATTTGTATGAATAATAAAAACCAAACTGGGATAAATGTAATTGCACCTTCTTTAGAAAGCAGTGCAAGAAAAAAGAATAAACAGCTTTGCCAACTATAACCATCTTTTTTTATGAGCCAGTTAGTAGACAATATAAAAAAGAGTAAGGAAAGCACTTCATCCAGACTTTTAATGTTGGCAACCACCTCTGTATGCAAAGGATGCAATGCAAATAATAAGGCAATTCCAAATGATAGCCACTTATTGGTTTCTTTAAATAAACGACATAACATATTATACAAGGCAACTACAGTAATAGTATATAATGCTACCTGTACAAAATGAAAAAAGCTAGATTTTTCAGGAAAAAATGCCCATTCTATAGCAAATACAATCAATGACAAAGGGCGATATAAGCCACTATTGGCATCCCAATATCCTTTCCAATAAAATGTTGTGAAAATATCGCTAAACCCAGCAAAACCCTTTTTTACAAATAAATTTTTTGTGATCACGGCTTCATCATCCAAAACGAAACCATAATGTAGGGTGTTGCAGTAAACTAAAAGACAGCATACTATAAGTAAGTATGGAAGATAAATTGCGTAGGGAACTTCCTGTATTGCGTTTTTGCTTTTATGTTTTTTTTGCATCTATGTTTACTTAAAGGTTTTAAAAATTTAAACGATTGTAGTTTTGCCAGAATATTTTAAAATGTGGGTGGTTTTTAAAAAATGTTCAATTGATTTTGTAAATCTCAATTGCTGATTAGATATGAAAAATTGTATCAGGATAAGCGGAAGAAACTGTTTTGTCATAAAAAGAGTTGAGTAACAAAAATAGATAAAAATAATCTGTCAATTAGTATTTAAGGAGGAAATTCACCCTGTCTATTGCTAAAAAATGTGCAGAAAGGAAGTCCTGTATAATTTCTCACAATCTAGAGAATTGAACTTATACACATTATAAAGCACAATAGTTTCTTATAATAGAGGAAACATTATTAAGAATTTGATGTTTAAAACTTATTTTTAAGATTATTGGGTTTATATTCGTGTTTGATTTCATTATTGAATTTTATAAAAATATGATTTTTAACTTTGAGAAGCTTTACAATTCGTAAATGAAAAAACTTTCTATAATTGTCCCTGTTTTTAATGAGGCTAAAACAGTTTATTTGATCTTGGATAAAATAAAAGAAGCTGTTTTAGTAGGCTCTATAGCTAAAGAGGTTGTAGTAGTTGACGATTTTTCAACTGATTCGACGATCGATGCAATCGAAAATTATATTTCCCAAAATCCGGAATTTCCAATTTTATTTTTCAGGCATGAAAAAAATAAAGGTAAAGGTGCGGCATTACATACTGGAATTAAACATGCCACAGGGGATTACATTATCATTCAGGATGCTGATTTAGAATATGATCCTAAGGAGTATAATATTCTTTTGCAACCTATACTGGATGGCCACGCTGATGTTGTGTATGGATCCCGCTTTATGGGTGGAAATGCTCATAGAGTATTGTTTTTTTGGCACACCATAGGGAACAAGTTACTCACTTTTCTCTCAAATATGTTTACCAATCTTAATTTGACAGATATGGAAACTTGCTATAAATTGTTTGATGCAAAAATATTGCAGTCGTTAGTTCTTAAGGAAAAGCGCTTTGGCTTTGAACCCGAAGTAACTGCTAAAATAGCCCGTATTAGAAAAATAAGGATATATGAAGTTGGTATCTCATATTATGGCAGGACGTATGATGAGGGGAAAAAAATTAACTGGAAAGATGGATGCTATGCTATTTATTGTATTCTAAAATATGGTGCATTAAGAATGAAATAAAGGTTCTGTTGGTTTAAAAGTTTAAAGCTATAAAAATGCCTGAAGTGACTACTATTACATATTTTTGTAACGCATAAAGTAACTAATCTCTTAATATCCTAATTATGTGCAATACATTTTCTGCCAGTAATCAAATTGGTATGGTATCTACTTTCTCTGAGCTTGTGCATACCGATTTCAAGGGAGAAATAAATGCGCTATGCTGGTACAGAAATTTGGAGGGCGATTTTAAAGATATTGTAAACCAGTTATGTATAAAAGAAAATATAACGGAAGTTTATCCTGAAGATCTAATCGCGCTCCAACTATCAGAAAAGGGGAATATTGCCCGGGAAATAATCTTAAATGATTTACAATTACTAACTGATTTTGGAGCTTCACCCTCTCTTAATTTAATAAAGTGTTATGAACGTGATGAGGAATTTGATTTTATATCGACTGATGTATATTCGTTTCATGTTGATCGTTCGCCCATTGCAACAGATACTTTTTTATGTACCTATCACGGAGCGGCGAGCGATATTATATCTAATTCGCATGCAGAGCAAAAAGTTCTAATTCCAGAAATCAGAGCAAAGCTAAAAGAACTGTATAATGGACCATCAGAAGAATTCGAAAACTTTTTGAAGGAGAATTACTTTGATTTACATTATCAGGTACATGAGGATGCGGAACCTATTAATTTAGGTTTAATGCATCTTTGGCGTCTGGCTGTGGATCATCCAAAACAACAAGTACTACCTTGTATTCATAGAGCACCAATAGAAAATGAAGGAGAATATCGGTTGCTATTGATTTGTTAAAGAAATGGTTTACTACTATAGATTTAATGCATTCTGTTTAACAACATCCATGACAATTATACTTTTTTATGACCAACATCTTCCACTTCACTAAGTTTATTTAAAAAGAATTCACAATAGGTAAAAAAGGCATAAAAAAAGCCCATTTCAAAGAAATGGGCTTTAAAATTTTGTGACCCTAGCGGGATAATTTATAAACCATTTTATGCAAGATTTAAAGAAATTGTATGAAACTGGCGAAAAATTATTATCAAAAACTAGTTGTACATAATAGGTAAATCTATTAATACGGATTTGTAAAAAATAGTTGCGAATATCCAATTATTTAAGACGAATTTATATTGGTTTACATTCACATTATCTTTTTTTTAAAATTTGTATTCTGACATATTGTTTTTATCAGTTGAAAATAAGTTTATAGAAATTTGAAAATTACAATCAGTAATAGAAGAGTTATGAAACCTGAATACTTTATAGAATTAAGTGATCAAGAGCTTTTACAGAAAATGAAAAAAATAAAAACCAACAAAATAGTTGACGCGACCATTATTGGAGTTACAATTGGGATTGTGATTTATAGCATTGTAAATAAAGGCTTTGGATTTTTTACCTTCTTTCCTTTAATACTTGGATATATAATAATTAGAAATTCTAGGAATAATGAAATATTGTATCAGGAAATGCAAAAAGAATTAGAATCTCGAAACTTAAAATAACAAAATTTTCCCGAAACGAGATTTAAAGCTATAAGTAAATGAAAAGACTAATTCTAATTTTACTGTTTTTAAATGCTTTCCTTGTCAGCTGCAAACAAGAGACAAAGCAACTTAAAATAGATTCTCAAAATGAAAAATCAATTGAATCGAGAATTAAAACTTTACAAGTAAAAGATATTGATTCTTCACAATTTCCAAAATTATTGAAATACGAGGGATTCATAAAAAATGCTGTTCGTTGGAAAGATAAATTAGGTGATAATATTGTAATAACTACAGAAACAGGGAACTACAGAAGTGAAAAATTCCAGCATGAATATGACGAAAGCGGAGATGCTGAATTATTCGGGTATCATTTTTTAGTAAAAAATGGCAGAGTAATTCAAACCTGGAAAGTATATGATTACATCGATGATTGTCCAGTTGACATTGTGGCATCATTTGTAAAAAACAGCTTTGAAATTACCGATTTGAACAATAACGGAATTGCTGAAATTTGGTTGATGTACAAAATTATATGTCATGGCGATGTGAGCCCTTCCGAAATGAAAATTATAATGTATGAAGGAAAACAAAAATTTGCTATGCGTGGTGAAAACAAAGTTCAAACAGGAATTGATGATAGCGGAGAAAAATTATTTGAAGGAGGTAACTATAAATTTGATGCAGCATTTGAGAAAAGCCCAAAAGTTTTTAAAGATTTTGCATTAAACTTATGGAACAAGAATACGATTTATTGATTTTGATTTAATGACTTTTAAAATTTGACTTATACTTAATATATGAAAAAACTTTTATTACTGCTCTTAATTTTGCCTTTTATGATTTCTTGCAACGGACAAAAGAAAATGGATTTACTAAAATTAAATCTAAACGAACCAATAAAGAATGTAATAAACATCAATGACAGTTTGCTTATTGGCGTTGAAACTGTCGAATATCCGTTTTGTTTATTAATTGAAGCAGAAAAATCTGAAAAATATACTTTTGAAGGAATTGATTTAAAAGATCAAAAAGTCATTTTTCAGATACATTCCGAGAAACTTAAAACAGATAGTATTTCAAGATTTGGTGGTGCTCATATTGATTTAAAACCAATCAAAAATGAAAACGAATTAATGAACACTTTAAGAGATTTTAATGCCGAAAATAAAATTTACGGACTGAGAATAGTAATAGAAAACCCAAGTTTAAAATCGGAGATTTTAAAGAAAATAGAGTTAAAATATGGCAAGGGGACAAAAAATCCAAATACAGATAATGGTTTGTATTGGAACGTGAAAAAGGAAAACAAATATATTTTCTTCGCGCCCGATTATGACAGACTTATTATTTTAAATAACACCAATTTATCTAAAACTTGCTATTGGGACATATTTAATGGATCAATAGATTTTGGAGGCTGCGATAACGAAAAATACATAAAAGAACTAACCCAAAATAGCACCAAACCAGAAGATGTTAAAAACAAACCCATTATAAAAATCGATAAAAACTGGAATGTAAATAATCTAATTACAGGAAAATCAACCGAAGAGGAATTTTTAAAATCTCAAACGAGCAAAGATTTTGAGCGAGTAGAAGAAATTAACGGAAGTTCAGGAGATATAAATCAAATTATGTATGAAAATGAATACCACGATTTCTATTTCTACTTTACTACTAATCTGAAAAACCCTGAAAATAAAAAAACAAATATCATTAAAGGGTTTTCATTAGACGATTTGAAAAAAGTCGAAATTTCATTTGAAAATGGTCTGAAACCGGGAATGAAATTTGAAGATGCTTTAAAATTATTCGACAAAAAAATAATAAAAAAGACCATAAAAAATGAAGGCGAATTGAGTTTTGCAAATTATATCATTATCGAAAACGGACCATACGAAGTATCATTGGTTTTTAACGAAAAATTGCTTTTTTCGGGAATGTTTGTAAAATAAAAAACTTCGGTTTGCAATGATAATTTTGAAAAAGACTGCCCATAATTACTGATTTAAGATGAAAAAAAATCTATTACCACTTATAATTTTACCATTTATGATTTCTTGTAACGGACAGGAAAAAAGAATTGTAACTTCTATTGCCGAAGAACCTTTACAATTAGAAAATTTCGACTTTAACACTAAACTTTCTGCACTCCTGCCAGAAAAAACGAAGAGTAAGGTATATAGTGGATATTACGAACTAAAATCTGAGCTATTAAAAGTGGATACAATTTCAGACGGAGAGTTTATTGGAAGCGAAAAACCAGTAAGGATTGAATATAGGCAACAAAGTTTTTCAAGTCAAGATATACTTGCAAAATTTGGAAATGAAGAATTTAACGCTGTAAACCTTGCCACAACAATCGATGGAAAAATAATGGTTTTAAACGCTCTAATAGACAAAACAGATTTAAAACAGACTAAAGATTTCATTGAAACAATCGACAAAAAATATGGAAAATCAGCTAAAACTAAAGGAGAATTTTCAGATAAAAATTATGATATTTTTACCTGGCAATTAAAAGACAGAATAATAAGATATACTACAGTTCTTGACAAGGAAGAAAATACCTTAAAAATAGAAATTGACGAAGAAAATAAAAAAATAATGAATGGTGATAAAAATCCACATTATAAAGGGTACATTTTTATTATCAAAAAAGAGTATAAAAGCCAGATTTTCGGGAAAGTAAGCTCGGGAGATTTTGTATTTCTTGAATAAAAAAAATCCAATAAGAAGGTTTTTGTTGGGGCGAAAGTGTAAAAATTGGGAGATATTTTAACTCAAATAAAAAAATATAAAATCTTAAAAATAAAATGAATTCAAATGCTGCAAAATACATAAGGCGAATAGTAATAGCTATTTTTTTTACGAGCTTTTTAGTAAGCTGTAAAACAAGTAAGATTGCAAATGAAAAAAACAAAACTTCGAATGAAGTCGATATTTATGTGGCAGGCTACGAATACAATGACAGCAAATTTGAGAGTTCGATAGAGGAGATTGCCGACGAAGTAGGTATGAAGCATGTTGTGAAATTATGGAAAAACGGTAAAAGCATCGATTTAGAAGGAAAAGAATATTATTCTGATGCAAGTTCTGTTCTTGTGCATAACAATGATGTCTATGTTGGAGGCTCTATTGAACCCGGTGAAGAATATGTGGCAACTATTTGGAAAAACGGAAAAATACAAAAACTAAGCGATGGCAAAAAAACGGCTTATATTGAATCACTATTTATTGAAGACAATACTATTTATATTTTAGGGCAGCAATTTGTTGGTCCCAATTATATTATAAAAGTTTGGAAGAATGGCATATCTACAAATATTACAGATGGAAAGAATTCGGTAGATGGAAGATCATTTTTTGTTGATAAAGGAAATGTTTACATCTGCGGATATGAAAAGATTGGAAATAAAAGTGTAGCAAAAGTCTGGAAAAACGGAGTTCCCCAAAGTCTTACAAATGGTCTTAATAATGCCTATGCAGTTTCTATATATGTAGAAAATGATAATGTATATGTTGTAGGATATGAAATTGAAAATGATAAATACATTGTTAAATTATGGAAGAACGGGAAAGCTCAAAACCTTTCTGACGGCATAAATACTTCATATCCATCTTCTGTATTTGTTCAAAAAGATAATGTGTATGTGGTAGGAAATGAAAATAGTAATAATAAAAGCATATTGAAATTATGGATAAACGGCAAAGCACAAAACATTACAGATGGTACAAACAGTGCTAGTGCCAATGCTGTTTTGGTACATAACGACACGATTTACATTGCAGGATATGAAAAAAATGATTTAGATCGAGATGTTGCAAAATTATGGATAAACGGAGTGGCTAAGGACCTCACAGACGGCACAAAAAATGGATATGCAGAATCAATTTTTATTGTAGAAAAGAAATAATTTTATATAAACCTACTTTCTGAAATTTTTTAAAAAACTACTGTCAATAACCATAAGAAAAACAATGAAAAATAGCCTGACATTATCTTAAATAAAAGCTTCCTCCAACAACCATAATTACTAATTTAGGATGAATAAAATTTTATTACTACTTGCAATTTTACCGTTTATGATTTCTTGTCAAAACAAGAAGGAACAAGAAGAAAATAATTTAAAAGAACTTCAAAAGGAAGCTCAAGAATTGATGAAAAATCAAATTGATTTTTTTATGAATGCAACACCAAAATATTTTTCTGCGAAAACCGTAAATGGTAAGCTCTTTAATTCTCAGGATTTTAAAAACAAAAATTTGGTGGTATTTATCTATGACAAGTCCTACTTAAAAAAGAGTGACACATATGATATGACTAAAGAATTAAATGAAATTTATAATACATATAAAGACAAAATCAAGTTTGTAGGTATAATTGAAGGTTATGTTGAAAACCAAAACGAACTGAATGAATATTTGAAAAAATCTAAAATTTTATTTGAACAAATTGACAATACAAAATCGCAAGACAAGCCTGAAATATTAAATTATAATATGTATTGTAGTCCAGCTAAAATTCTTATTAACTCAAGTGGGAAAGTAATTCATTCTTCTTGTGGTGGTGGAAACAGTTATGAATTAATACAAAAATTAGATAGTATAAAAAACTTCCGCTAATAAAGGTTTTGTGTTAGAGAGTTGAAGTACAGAATTCAAAAATAACTTTCAATTGAACTTTAAGTTTAGTAATAACATCAATTTTTTGTGCTTTGATTTCCTGCCTGAACGCAAAATACCAAAATGTTCCCGTAAACTTTAAACCCAACATTTCATAATGAAATATTCAATCCTTTTATTCAGTCTTATTTTTTGCCTGTTTCCTTTCAAAGATTTGAAGATACAATGGGTCGAGAATCTCGATGGCGATTTTTCTTTTTCACGAAAGCAGAGTTTAAAATGTGAAGCCTGGTGTTATGAGTACGCAGGTGCTACTGAAATAATAGCAAAACGATCGAATAAAGATACAATTGAATGTTATACACTGGCCAATGAGGCTACCCATTGTACGCTACACTTTTATATTATCAATAATGTCATCAGCAATCCAAGAATTGAATTGAATAGTATTGCTGACGGAAAACGAACCTATGTATGTAATGATGGCAGTATAAAGATGGACAAAAAAGCAATGCAAAAAGGAATCTTAAAAGCCCAATTTGATATGAAGTTTGATCATCCCGAAAATCCAGAAAAAGTAATGTTCTGGAAGGGGAAAATTTATGCCAAAATAAAATAAGTGCAACAGCTAAACTATGGTTTAGTTTTCGTACTTATTTAAGTATTTAGTTTTTTCTTTGCAACTTTCATTTTAGCAGAATTCACTCAAAGCTTTTTTTCGCAAGAGTAATCGAATCTGGATGAGTTTTTACCTTATGGCGAAATTGACGGAATAGGAGGTGAGGAAACAAAAAAAGTAGGTTGGTTAACAGATCTCAAAAACACACACATGTATAAATTCTATCTTAAAAACACAAAAACAGAATTAGAAATGAAATTAACTCGCCTTCTATCTGCTGGGGTACTGCTCTTACTTTTTGCCTGCAGTAAAAAAGAGAATCCTAAAAGTGTCCAATCGGGTTTAGTTGAAAAAACTCAGGTTGAAACCGATTCAATACAGAAAGAAGAAGAAGTACCTCCCAAAAAGGAAAGCATCAATTTGTTTACTTTATTTCCAAAAGATAGCAGTGATGTTGCTTTTGTTTCCCTTTCGGATATTTATCCTGTAAATGATGAAAAGGACACGCTTATTTTACCTAACATAGAAAAACTAGGAAAATACAATGCTCAGTATTTTACCTTTGATAAAAACTACAGAAAAAGGTTTTTATCTAAAACCAATATATCCGAAACCGATTCTGTTTTTGTATTCGATTATGCTAAGAACAAATTGGCTTCGTTTGCTGTGAAAAGCTTAAAAACCGCTGCAATGTTAAATGGATATTCTTCAGAGGAAGATTGGCCTTATCGCACCTTGGATTTTATGATAGGTTTTGAAATCAACAAGAAACACTTAAACGGATTCAGTAAATATTTTAGAGATGCATTAGTATATATCGGTAAAGAAAATCCATTTTCGACAGACGGTTTAAAGCCAATTGTCTGGAAAAAAATTGCCAGTAAAGAATATCCATCAAAACCAATAAAAAATGAAGATCGTGATTTGTTAGAAAACATGGTAACTGGTAATACTTACTTGTTTAAAACAGAAATGCATCATTATTTTTTGCAAGAATATTTAGATGATGATAAAACAATTTATGCCAGACGTCTTTTAGTGACCGATTCTAAAATTAAAGACATCATAATTGAAAAACTTTACGCTCAAAGCGAAGATACCTCTCCCGCTCCTTTGAATTATGAAGAGGGATACAATACAATTAATCAGTGGACAGGAAAACTCTTCAAAAATAAGCCAACTGTTGTTTTTGGTTTTGAATATATTTCTTTTGGATGTCCGGTAATTTCAATTATTGACAAATCAAATGAAGAGATTTTTCTTCAATGTGACAATCGTCATTGACAATGATATTGGGATCAAGGCTTTTGTTCGATGGAGTGGGTTAGAGGATTATGGAAGTCTTTATTCTTTACTCGGTACAAAAAACAAAATTGAAATGACAAATAAAGTTTCAAAGAAAAATACTTATTATGAAAAATTAGTATGAATTTAAATGAAAAAACAATTACCAAGTTAGTTGGTGTTTTTATACTAATATTGGGTTTAACAATAATCTCTTTTTATATCAAAAGCGGATATAAATCATTCGGTTTATACATAATTCCTATTGTTTTTATTATCGGTTCAGTATTAATTATTTTAAAAGAAAACATTTCGAGATGGCTTGATGGCGAAAAAATGATAAAACCGGGGAGATGGATGGTGAAGCATTCACGTTTCGTTTTTTTTATTTTACCACTTTCGATATTTTCAATAATAGGTTTTTTAGTGTTGTTTTTTGCTATTAAATTAAAATGGGATGTTGGTTTATTAGGTTGGATAACAGTTTCTTTATTAGCTTTTTTTCCATTATTTTTAATTTATGGTTTGAAATTCGGATTTTCAATTTCCGAAAAACAACAAAAACAAATAGAGGAAAGACAAAATAAATTGTTTGCTAACGATAAAGGATTAACAATTGAAATGCCATTATTTGATAAGAACTGTTTTATAAGTTGGCAATCTCTTGAAGCTATTATTTATTATAATTATATTGTCAATAGTGACTTTACGGAGCAGTATGTAGGTTATAAACTCTATTTGAATGCAGTTCCTATTTATACAAAATACGAAAAGCAATGGTGGTTAAATAGATTATTCCCAAAAGATCCTCAAAACAAAATAATTGACATTAATAATGAAACAAAATGCTTTTGTGAAATGCCAAAAATTGTAGAGAAATATTTAAACGTAAAAGTGGATATTGATGTTAAAGACCCAATGAAAAACACATTGATTTCAAGTCGAACTTATAAAAGAGGAAATAAAATTACAAACATTGAAAAATGGAAGCCAAGCAATAGGGTAGACGAACAGATTGTTTTTGATAAATTCAATAGGAGTATAGACGAGATTAGGAAAAACTACCGCTAAGAAGGATTTCAACCTTATTGGAGTTTATAAATACGATAACCATAACAACCCAATAATATGGCAAAAAGAATTACAATCATACTCTTATTGAGTTCTCTACCTTTCATAATGTTTTTTGTAGCTAGCAAACTATCAATAATGTATAGTAAAATGTGCTATGATACTACTTACAAAAATTACCAAAAGGGCATTAATGCTGAAAATTATATTCTCCTTTCCGTTTCGAAAGTTATTCCACAAGATTTAATATCTGAAAATATAAATTTTGATACTTTAAATCATAAATTCATTCTTCCTCTAAAACATCAATATTATGATGAACAAAAGAACGAAGCTATAATAAGTAATTGCACTTACATATTTGATAAGAGAGGAGCTTTACTTTCTAAAATAGAATCTGCAGAAGAAAGTGAACAACAAAGTCAATTTGAGCACTGCGTAAAATTAGAAGACATTCTTAACCACAATAATAAATCGGTCAATGTTGAATATTTCTTAAAAGAGAGATATCGTTACAACTGGAATCCTTTTAGAGGATTTGGCAGTCCCAATGGCTCTGGCAGAAATATGACTTGGGAAGGGACTGCGGATATTGATTTAAAATTGAAAAAAGAAATAGTAAAACTTAAAATAGACGAAGTATTTGCTCAGAATTTTTTTTCGAATAAATCTGAAAGAAATGATTATGAATTAAATATAAGTCTTTATCAGTTACCAATTAAATTTCAAAAGATGTCAAGTATAGGCTTTTTTGTGAGGCACAAAACTTATGGTCCAAATGAATTGTATATTATTAAATCAAAATAACGAAGTCGTATAATATAGTTACGGTTTTACAGAATATAATTCAATTTTAAAATTATTTGTAATATTCAATTTTTCTTTCTGCTACCAATGTAGGTTCATCTAAATCAGTTCCTTCTAGAAACATATTGCATTTTATCCAGTTGTTGTGTCTATCATATTCATATGTGTAATAATATACCATGTTTCGTATTACATATTTTTGGGGCGCATCTGGAATAGCTTCTATTCTAATTAAATCTCCCTGTTCATTGTATGTTTTTACACTTCTGCTGTAATTCTTAAATGTCAATTCTAAATCGTGACCATAGCTTTTTACTGTTTCTACATAATCTTTAGTAGGGTGATAAGTATAGTCTTGCATTGCAACTACGCTTGCATCGTCAATAAGCTTTACTTGTGTAATTCGTCCCAAAGTATCATAGGTATAACGCCAATGCAAATCGTCATAATAGCGGCATTTTGTTTCTATGTCAGCATAAAATTGGCGTGGACTTTTTTCGATCCTAAAATAATCCGGACTGCTTGTGAGATATTCATTGCGATGTGGGCTATCTTGATCTCTGTATTCTTTTGCTTGAGCACCTGCAATTATTCTTTGGACTATGACCTGCCCTTTTTCATTATAATAAAATAATTTACGTGTAAATAAATCATCTTCAGTACAGGTTTTATCGATTATAGTACCTGTTCGTACGACATTGTATTTTTTCTCTTCTTTTACTCTTCCAATACTGTCGTATTCATATTTATAAACATACTCATTATAATTTTGCCATCTATTATTATCTATTTCAAGCGTGTATTCATTTTTAGCAGGAATTTGAATTTCATTTAATTTTAATAGTAAGTTATGATTCCAGACAGGGTAATACTGTTTTAATGCTGTTTTGTATCTGCTTTTCTCTTCGATATCATTATCATAGAGATGCTCATAATTCATCAAGATTTTTTTAGGCTTTTTATGCTTAGCTTTTGAATAATCATTTGCCTTTTGAAATGTTAGAACCATTTCAAAAGAAGAAAAATCATAATCCATTCTGTTGTAGGCAGGTCCTGTTATTCTTTGAAATTTATCAAAATTAATGACAGAATCATTTCGAATTAAATTATTGGTGTATGCTGCTTCAAGTTCTTCTTCAGTCAGGCATGCCTTTGGTTTTTTAAATTTAAAATAAACCGTTTTTACGGAATCCTTCAGGTTTAAATAATTGTTGCTGTTATGTTTATAAGAATATAATCCGCTGTATTTTTGAGTCGTTTGAGAATAGATTGGAGCTGAAAAAAACAGGAGACTTAGTAAAAATTTTAAAAATGGTTTCATCTTCAGGATTAAATTTATTTGTCTTTTATTTTCTTAGGAAAGATATATAAATTCATTTAGAAATACACTATTTTGAAAGTTATAGTAATCTGAACTTTTATGAGAAATGCTTAAAGTATGTAATTATCTGAATGTCTCTAGTGTTACATATATTTAGTATCAAAAAATTACGATAAACCAAGAGAGAAAAAACTATATCCTTAAAGGGACTTCGAACCATCTTTCAGCCCCGATTAAATCTCTAATAAAGCTGCTTTTTGACTGTCTACTTCAAACAGAGTAAGGATTCCGCGTAAAAAAAATCGAACTATAAAAGAGCAGGCTATAAAAATATTGATAAAGAGGTTTTTATGGGCATAAAAAAAGAGACAACTATCAAATAGTTGTCTCTTTAAGTGACCTCGACTGGATTCAAACCAGTAACCTTCTGAGCCGTAATCAGATGCGCTATTCAGTTGCGCCACGAGGCCTTTTGTTTTGCTAAACTTGTTCTTTGTGTTAACCTGTTTGCGGGTGCAAATATAGGAATAAATATGTATCTTGCAAGCATGAATTTGTAATAAAATAAAAAAAAATGAGCTTAAAAAAGTATATACGTGATATTCAGGGTTTTCCAAAAGAAGGAATTGTGTTTAAAGACATCACTCCAATGCTAATTGATGCAAATGCAACAAAAGAATGTCTGAATATCCTGGTTTCGGCCGTAAAGGATAAGAAAATTGACAAGGTAATTGGTGTTGAAAGTCGTGGTTTTTTCTTCGGTATGCTTTTAGCCCATGAATTGAATGCGGGTTTTATTCCTGTGAGAAAACCAAATAAATTACCTTTTGATACAATAAATGCTTCTTACGATTTAGAGTACGGTACAGATACCTTAGAAATACATATCGATGCTATTCAAAAAGGAGACAGAGTGCTTATTCACGATGATGTATTGGCAACTGGTGGAACAGCAAAAGCCGTTTGTGAATTGGTGGAACGATTAGGAGGGGTGATTGTACAGTGTAACTTCTTGATGGAAATTACTTTTTTGAATGGAAGAGAAAAAATTGCAGGAAATGAGATTTTCGCTGCAATGACGTATTAAGAGTTTATGGGGTTAAATTGTTTAAGAGTTTAAGCTGTGTTTATGCGGCATTCTTTAAATGATCTTAAACTTTATCCAAGTGCTCTGGTTGTAACATAATATCTGTATCCAATAATAGCCATTTGCCATTTTTTGGCTTTGGCCAAATCTAATCTTTGTTTGGTGAAACTTGGTAAAATAAGTTTGTTGATTTGAGCTAGAATTTTAAACATAGTTATATTTTTTTCAAAGGTATAAAAAAAGACGGTTTTGATGAGAAACCGTCTTTTTTATTGTTTTTATTTAATTTATTCTTTTTCATGTTCTCTCATGGCCTCTTTTCTGGCTTCCATTGCTTCTCTTTTGGCCTCCATCGCTTCTCTTCTAGCTTCCATAGCGTCTCTTCTGGCTTCCATTGCGATTTCGTATTTTTCCATTTGTTTTTCAAAAATGGCTTGACGTCTTTCCATTTCTTCTTCGATTGCTTGTTCAAAAGCTTGAGAATCCGGTTCGAAAGCTTCCATTTTCGCTTCAAATTCTTTCATCTCTTTGTTGAATTGCTTCATCGCTTTTTTGTCATTTACATCAGCTGGATGAACTGGTGGTTTTGGCATTTTTGACATGTCAATTTCAGGGAATTTAGGCATCGGTCCGTCAGGAAATACTGGTGGAGCAGGAAGTGCTGGTAATGCTGGATCTACCGGATCTACGGGGTCAATTGCTGCTATTGGATCTACAGGAGGAATTGGTTCGTTGCTATCGTAGCTTCTTCTGTTTGTGGTTCTCATCCCTTTTTTATCGGTAACGATTCCAATATTTGTAGTTCCATTTTCATTTTTAGAAATAGCAATTCCAAAATCTTTTATGGGTTCACTACTATTCACCTCCATAACGGTTGCAATTTCTTTTCCTTTTTGCAATTTTACTTTCAAACCAATTAATTCTTTGTCTGAGTTTCTTTTTACTTTTGAAAAAGTGGCATTAATTGCATGTTTTTCGCTCAAAATTTTCGCTGTCTCTTGTAGTTCTAAATCGGTAGTGCTTTTTTTGATATTATAGACAGTTGTTGCTTCAGGATCTGACTGATTTTTGTTGATTTCTTTTTGAATAGCAATTTTTTCCTGAGCAATGGTTTTTATTTGAAATAAAAATACAAAGGCAACTAATACAGGAAGTACCAAAGCATACTTCCAGGAATTCCATTTTTTGGATTGGTTTTTGTTTAACATAACGATTCGTTTTTTGATTAATGATTGATAAAAATGATTGGTAAGGACAACACAATTTTCGTGTGTTGTTATTTTTAAAAGCGTGAGTTGGTACGCTTTTTTGTCGGATATATTTTTGGTGGCTTCACTATCAGCAATGAATTCCAGATTTTGTAAAATGGCATTTTTGTACAGCCAAATAAAGGGATTAAACCAAAAGAGAGTACAAAATAATCGGGTAATCAAAACATCTACCGTGTGGTATTGATCACTGTGTACTTTTTCATGTTCTAAAATGCTTTCCAATTCAGCTTTGCTATACATTGATGAGTTGTATACAATGGTGTTGAAATAGGAAAACGGTGCTATATTCTCTTTTAGATCTATGAATTTATGATCAGCTTGTTGATGAATGGTTTTTCCTTTTAGAACGCGATTTAAGCTATAAAAGTCAAAAGCAAATTGGGTTAGAAACAAGGCTATTCCGATTATATAGGCAATTGCCAGAACAAGATACCAGTTGATTTCAAAACTTTCTTTTTGAACACGGGTTGTCATTGGCATTTTTGACCAATCATAATGGGTTGTTGTAGGTTCTACCCAAACAATAGTGGTGAAAACTACCCATGGCAAAATTACGGATGTGAGTAAACCAGCCAAAAGAAACCAACGATTTGCGGTAAAAAAGGTTTCTTTTCGTAAGAATAAATAATAGGCAATATAAAACATTGCTATCAGTCCGCTGGATTTTGCAATATATATGAATAGTGTTTCCATATTTGTTATTTTTTTTGTTCGATCATGGCTAGAATCTCTCTAAGCTCATCGGCTGTTATTTTTTCCTCTTTGGCAAAAAAGGAAACCATGTTTTTATAGGAACTGTTGAAATAATTATCAATAGCAGTACTCATAAAACGCTTGCGGTATTCCTCAATGGTAACCAATGGATAATATTGATGAGTATTTCCAAAAACATTATAAGATACATATCCTTTTTCTTCGAGATTGCGAATAATAGTGGAGAGGGTATTATAATGCGGTTGGTCTTCTGTTATTTCTGCCATGACTTCTTTTACGAATGCTTTTTTAAGCTTCCATAAAATGTGCATGATTTCTTCTTCTTTGTTGGTTAATTTTTGCATTTCGTTTGTATTTTAAAATCTTGGACATAATTCCAAAACAAACTTACAACTATATTTTTAGTTTACAAACTATAAATATAGTTATTTAACTAAAAAATTAGTTTTGTGTTGATTTTGTTAGGGTTAAAGAGGAATTTTTGGAGGTATATTTTTCCTAATAGCTTTTTAAAACCGGTTATATTAGGCTTTTATTTTTGTTGGAGCACTAATTTTAGGAATGCAAAATACCTCACAGATTTTTAAAACCTGTGAGGATATGTGTAGAAATGGTAGTGCTACGCTAAGTAATGCAGATAGCACGAAACCATAATAAAAAGGTTCGAGTTATTGTTTTTGTTCGGTATGAATCATTTTGTTGAGCCAAATGCAACAAAGAATGGCCAGTAATCCTAAACTTCCCATTACAAACCAGTTGGCAGCATAGCCATAATATTCTATAATTTCCAGACCAGTTTTGGAACTGGCAATATGTGCCAAACTAAAACTCATAGTGTATAATCCCATATATTGGCCTTCTTGTCCTTTTGGTGCACGGTTAAGAGCTACGGCATTCGTAAAGGGAAAGGAAAATATTTCTCCAAAGGTGAGTAATATGATATTAATAGTTAAAATTCCAACCCAGGAATCAAGTAATAAAATGTAATATCCAGCCGCAATGCATAAGGAACCATAAAAGATATTTTTGATTTTATTTATTTTCTTTCGTTCTAAGAAACCCACTAAAGGCATTTCTAAGAGGAAAACTAATAGTCCATTGATGGAAAGAAGAACACCGGTTTGAAACTCAGTTAGTCCATACTTTTCGTTATGGTATAAAGGCACTGTAGTAAACAATTGAAAAAAGACCATGGCCGTGATAAAACTAATAAATAGTAACATCCAAAAGGGTTTGTCTTTGTAGATAGATGTAGGCTCAGTTTTAGATACAGATCCATCGATGGCAACAGGGGTTTTCTTTTTTTCTTTAATACAAAAAGCAAAAATCAAAATCGCAATGATACAGGAGCTTCCGTCAACCCAGAATAAACCTTGATATCCCATTCCTAAAATGATTAACCCGCCCAGTGTAGGTCCTGCCGTAAAACCCAGATTAATAGCCAAGCGCACTAAAGACAATGCTCGAACTCTATTTTCGGGTTTGGCATACACGCTTAGTGACACGTACATTGCTGGGCGAAACATATCCGAAATAGCCATAATTATGAACATTCCAAAACATAATCCCCAAAAAGTCGTGATGTATTGTAAAAGAATAAATAGGATTCCGCTCGTGAATAAGCTGAAAACCATGATTTTGTAGAATCCGATTTTATCGGTCAATTTTCCTCCAAGCCAAGAGCCTAGCATGGATCCTAATCCAAAGGCGACCATAATCCATCCCACTTCGCCATAAGAAAAATGTAAATTTTCTTTTAAATATTTGGATAAAAAAGGCAGTACCATTGTACCGGCTCTATTGATAAAAGTGATTAAAGTAAGTATCCAAACTTCGTGTGTGAATCCTTTAAAATTATTGATGTAGCGACCGAAAGCAGTTTTGAGCATGTAATAAATTCTTGTTTGGCAAATCTACAAAGTTTTTTTGAAAGCTAATTCCTGTTATTCACTACAATCTTTTTCTTTTTTAAAGAAAAATAAAAGGATTTAGGTTTTTATTTAAGCTAGGATAAAAAAGGATTGTCTGCAAAATATAAACTTTGTGGCTTTGTTACTTTAACCTATTTTTGCATAAAAATATAATAATGAAGCAGTTCCTTATCTTTCTTTTTTTAGTACAAATTAATTTGAGCTTTGGTCAAGAAAAATTTGATTCAACAGTTGTCGAGAAATTTCAAAAAGATCTTAATGCTGAATATGCAGATGCTAAAACAAGTCCGTTGACAACCGAAGACTTGGCTCAATTCAAGTCACTAGACTTTTACCCAATAAATAATAAGGCTTTTGTGGTTGCTCAATTCATCAGAACCAAGGATGAGAAACCGTTTGAGATGCCAACTTCTGGTACAAGAAGACCCATGTATGTAAAGTACGGTGAAGCTCGTTTTCAGCTAGAAGGGAAAGAGTTTAAACTGAATATTTATCGCAATATTGAGCTCTCCAAAAAAGAAGAATACAAAGACCATTTGTTTTTACCGTTTTCGGATTTGAGTTCGGGTAAAGAGAGTTACATTGGCGGGAAATATATTGATTTGAAAATTCCAACAGGGAATACTATTGTTATAGATTTTAACCAATCATATAATCCGTATTGTGCTTATAATCATAGATATTCTTGTCCAAAAGTTCCGCTAGAAAATGATTTGGCTATCGAAATCAAGGCAGGTGTTAAGAAATTTCACGACTAATGCTTTTTTTAAATTTACATACTCATAAATTCACGAATCAGGATACAGTCTTGGAACTCGTTAATCAATATCCACAAGAGTTTGATATTGCGATTCCGTTTTATTCTATAGGGATTCACCCGTGGTATATAGATGAACAAAATCTTGAAGCTGATTTACAGATAATAGAAAGCAAATTGCAAGAATCCAATTGTCTCGCTCTAGGCGAATGTGGATTGGATAAACGCATTGAAGTCCCGTTAGAATTACAGCAAACGGTTTTTGAAAGGCAATTGTTTTTGGCACAAAAACATAATAAACCTGTTGTGATTCATTGTGTGGCTGCCTTTCAAGAGGTAATTGCTATCAAGAAACGATTAAAAATTACAGTTCCTATGATCATGCACGGTTTTTCGAAGAATAAACAAGTAGCTAAGGAACTCATAGATAATGGTTTTTATATTTCGTTCGGGAAATATTTATTGCGAAATCCTGAATTAGAAGTCGTTTTCCAAGCTATTCCTAATGATCGTTTTTTTCTGGAAACGGATACAATAGAAGAAGGAATTGAGGAAGTATACGCCTTGGCAGCTCATTATAAAAATTGGAGTATGAATGAACTACAACAAAAAATAAAGAGTAATTTTGCAGCGGTTTTTAAAAGATGAGTTTTAGTTTATCAATTATCGGTTTTAGCACACAAGGAGTTAAGCACTTAAACAATTTTAAACTTTTAAACCAAAAAGAACAAACCAAAAACAATTAAACAAAAGAATATGGCAGAGTGGACAGAAAGAGCCGAACTATTATTTAAAAAAGAAGGTTTACAAAAATTGCAAGATGCACATGTAATGGTTGTAGGATTAGGCGGAGTGGGATCCTTTGCAGCCGAATTTTTGGCAAGAGCAGGAGTAGGAACAATGACTATTGTAGATGGGGATGTGGTGGATATTACAAATATTAACAGACAATTACCTGCATTGCATTCTACCGTAGGGCAGTCAAAAGTAGATGTTGTAGGTGATAGATTGATGAATGTTAATCCTGAATTGAATTTGATTCGGGTAAAAGAATTTCTTTCGCCAGAGCGTGCTTATGAGATAGTTGCGAATGATCATGATTATGTTTTGGACTGTATTGACAGTGTAACGCCAAAACTTAATTTGATTGTTGGTGCTAAGAAAAAAGGCGTAAAGATTATTTCAAATATGGGTGCTGGTGGAAAAATGATTGCTAGTAAAGTAGTTGTAAAAGACATTAGTAAAACTGATGTGTGCCCATTGGCAAAAGTGATTCGCAAACGTCTTAAAAAAATGGGTGTTAGTAGAGGAGTGAAAGCCGTATTTTCTATCGAAAAGCCAGACGAAAGCAGTGTAAAAAGAACAGATGGTTCCAATTTTAAAAAATCTTTCTACGGAACCAATAGCTATATGCCTGGATTGTTTGGTCTTCATGCGGCAGAAACGGTGATTCGATATTTACTTAAGGAAGAGGGGAAAGTTTAAGGGATTGAAAAATTGAAAAATTGAAAAATTGAAAAATTTTATCTAGAATTCGGATTAAACCAATTTAAATATTTTAAACCCATTTTAAGCAACCTTAAACTATAAAGCATCTAAAAAAAATATAAACAAGGTATCTCAGTATCTTAGGAGCTCAGAGCCTTAGAATCTAAAAGAAAGAATGATAAAGACCGTAATTTTTGACATGGATGGTGTAATTGTCGATACTGAACCTGTACACCGTTATGCTTATTTTCAACATTTTGAAGAACTTAATATAGCAGTTCCAGAGGAAATGTATACTTCTTTTACAGGATTTTCTACCAGAAATGTTTTTCAGAAACTGAAAGGACATTTTATGTTGGAACAAGAAGTTGAAGATTTAATACAAAGAAAAAGATCCATCTTTAATGATGCTTTTGATACTAAGGAAGATTTAGATTTGTTAGAAGGGGTAGAGAAACTTATTATAGATTTACACCAAAACGGTATGCAATTGATTCTTGCTTCATCAGCTTCAAAAGTAACCATTGAAAGGGTTTTTAATCGTTTTAAGTTGCATCAATATTTTTCTCATATAGTGAGCGGAGAAGATTTTCCAAAATCAAAACCAGATCCGGCTATTTTCGAGCATGCTGCTTCTTTGTCTATTGCACCAAAAGAAAATTGTATTGTCATAGAAGATAGCACTAACGGAATCAAAGCTGCGAAAGCAGCAGGTATTTTTTGTGTAGCATATAATAGCGTTCACTCAAAAGATCAGGATTTGAGTTTGGCTGATGTTGTGGTAGGTCATTTTGATGAATTAAATTTTGAAAAAGTATCGCAATACTAATTTTGAATTAAGGAATAATTAACAGTTAGAACTTCCTTAATTTGTAAATTTGGCCAACTAAAAAAACAAACAAACAAATGAAAAAAATTCTTATTACTGTAGCTTTTATTATAGCTCCATTTATTACAGAAGCACAATTAAAAACGCCACAGGCTAGTCCAAAGGCAACTGTTTTTCAAACTGTTGGGTTAACTGATGTTGAAATCGTTTATTGCAGACCTGCTGCCAGAGGTAGAGCTGTATTTGGAAATTTAGTTCCTTTTGGAAAAATCTGGAGAACTGGAGCCAATGAAAATACAACCATTTCTTTTAGTGAAGATGTTACCATTGATGGTAAAGTTTTACCAAAAGGAAAATATTCATTATATACTATTCCTAAAATCGAAAGTTGGGAAGTGATTTTTTATTCTACTACAAACAATTGGGGTAATCCAGAAGTTTGGAATGAGGCCAATGTAGTGTTAAGAACTACAGTAAAAGAAGAAGCATTACAGAAACCAGTTGAATCTTTTACTATTGGAATCAGTAATTTGGATGCAAATTTTGCTTATTTAGATATGGCTTGGGAGAATTCATCAGTTTCAATGAAATTTGAAGTGCCAACCCAAAAAGCAACATTGGCAAATATTGAGAAAGTTTTGGCAGGACCAACATCTGCTGATTATTTTTCGGCAGCACAATACATTTATCAATCAAATGGAGATAATGCAAAAGCATTGGTTTATATCAATAAAGCTATGGAAATGAGTACTGAAAAACCATATTGGTATACTCGATTGAAATCTTTGATTGAAGCAAGAGGTGGAGATAAAAAAGCAGCAATTGAAACCGCAAAATTATCACTTGCGGCAGCAGAGATTGCTAAAAATCAAGATTACGTAAAAATGAATAAAGAAAGTATTGCTGAATGGAGCAAAAAATAATTTTCTATTGTACCTGTATTACCTAATTTATAATTGTAAAAAGCCCCGTTTCATCATTGAAATGGGGCTTTTTTATTAGGTTGTCTTGTCCTGAAAAAAGTTGACTATAATCAAATTAATTATGTTACACAGTAAGTAAACAAAGAAAGGATTGAAGCGCAAAATGAAATAATCTTACTGAGGATATAAATTTATCATCAGTAAAGATTTATGAAAGTGTATCTCTACTGATGGTTAACTAAATTTTTATGAAACCACTTTATCGACTATAGAATTGTCTTTGTCGTGTCTAAATAGCGTGTTTTGGAGTATGAACGATATTATTAAAGTTAGCATGGCTCCAATGAAATTAAGCCATAAATAACCTAGTTTTTCTTGACCGCTTGGATAGACTAAAATGGCAAAATAATAAATCAAAAGAATAGTGGTTTGACTAATAATTGCACTATAAAAAATGGCTTTTCCTTTTATCTTTTTGGAGTAAAAACCAACCAAAAAGATACCTAAAACGGTTCCATAGAATATTGATCCTATGATGTTGACTAATTGTATTAAATTCTCAAAAAGTGTAGCAATACAAGCAAATGCAATAGCAATAAGTCCCCACATTAGAGTAAAAAACTTGGTGGCATTGAGGTAGTGTTTGGCTGTTTTTTCTTCCTTAACATTACGTTTGTATATATCAATTGCGGTTGTAGAAGCCAATGCATTGAGACCCGAAGCGGTTGACGACATTGCTGCAGAAATAATTACTGCCAGCAATAAACCAATAAGACCTTTTGGTAAATAATGTAGAATGAAATAGAAAAAGACATAATCTTTATCATTGGTTTCACTGTTTTTATCCGCCTTAGAAATTATCTCTCGAGCCTGCGCTCGTAAGTCTTTTTCTTTGAGAGCCAGATCAACAAGTTCTTTACGTAGTGTAGGATTGTCGTAATCTTGATTGAGTTGATCAATGTATAAAAGATTGATTACTTTTTCATCTTCGGATAATTTGTCTAAATCTTTCTGTAAATTTTGGTATTCATTTTTGTAAATGGAATTTTCAACAAGCTGCTTATTGTTCGGATTGAAGTTTAAAGGCGTTTCATTAAACTGAAAAAATACAAAAACCATTACTCCGGTAAGCAAAATTCCAAACTGCATAGGAACCTTTAAGAGTCCATTCATGATTAATCCCATTTGACTTTCTCGAACTGACTTCCCCGATAAATAACGACCTACTTGAGATTGGTCTGTACCAAAATAAGCTAAAGCAAGGAAAAATCCACCAGTGATACCGCTCCAAAAAGTATATTTTTCATCTAAATCAAAAGAGAAATTTACAATTTTCATTTTGTCATTTGCTCCGGCAATATGCAAAGCATTATCAAAAGTCATTTCGTTAGGTAAGTAGTGAAGAATAAGGAAAAAGGTAGTTACCATACCTAAGAGTATGATAAACATTTGCTGTTTTTGAGTAACATTTACAGCTTTTGTACCTCCGGAAAAGGTATAAATAATTACCAAAATACCAATAATAATATTCATATAGGTGATATTCCAACCTAACAATGCCGATAAAATGATTGATGGTGCATAAATGGTAATTCCGGTTCCTAACCCTCGTTGAACTAAAAATAAAATGGCGGCTAGAGAACGGGTTTCCAGATCAAATCTTTTTTCTAAATATTCGTAAGCGGTATAAACCTTGTATTTATGATAAATAGGTATAAAAGTGAGGCAAATTACAATCATGGCAATGGGTAAACCAAAATAGAATTGTACAAACCCCATACCGTCATGATAGGCTTGTCCAGGAGTAGAAAGAAAGGTTATCGCACTAGCCTGAGTTGCCATAACAGAGAGTCCAACAGTAAACCAAGGTGTTTCATTATTAGCTAAAACATAATCCTCAACATTCTTGCTGCCTCGAGTTTTCCAGGAACCATATATTACTATAAATAATAGCGTTACTATTAATATAATCCAGTCAAATAATTGCATAGGTTAAGAGTATAATTTCATTATTAAGTAAAAAATGATAATAAAGAAGGCATTGGCTAAAAGAACCAGAGTATAGTTTTTTGACCAAAGTTTAGTTTTTTTGGATTCCATATTTTTCATTTTACTGTTTTATTTTTTGATTAGGAATGGTTACAGGACTTTTAATAGAAATCATATTTGATAATAATTTATAAGCACCCGGTACACCTTCCGGCAATTCTCTGAAGAAACTTAATCCGGTGTAAATATAATTCCCTTTTCCATAAGGTGCGATTAATAGTGCCCCATCTTTGGCACTTTCTCCTTTGTCGTTTGAGGAAAGGATAGGAGTGAAGGCTTTATCAAATTGCTTTGGATAATACAATCCTTGTTCTTGTTTCCAACCTTTAAAATCACTTTGGGTAATTGTATTCGGGTAATTCAGTGCAGGATGCTTAGGGGCTAAAAAGCGAACTTCGGCATTTTCTTCGGTAACTCTATCACTCGAAATTTCCAGAGGATAAGGAGCAATATTTTGCGTAACTAATTCATCAGTTGTATTGTATTGTACAATCATTGTTTTGCCGCCTTTTACAAAATCGAATAAAATATTTTGCTTGTTAGCCAATGCTTGCACAGTATTATAGGCTCTTACACCAGTCATTACAACATCAAAAGATTCCATTCTTTCGGGAGTTATTTCCTCTGGTTTTAGAATAGTTACTTTGTATCCCATTTGGGCTAAACTTTTTGGGATTTCATCACCAGCTCCCATAATATAGGCTATTTTTTCCCCATTGATTTTCAAATCCAGTCGAATGCATTTTACTTCAGCCGTTTTTAAAACTTGTTGCTTCGTAATATGGTCATAATTAATGGTAATTTGTTCTTTGTCATATTGAACCCCATCAATGGTAGCGATGCTTTTGGCTACAACTTCGCAGGATTGATCAGATGGAGTTACTTCAAAATAAACGGTTTGTTCCATTCCTTTTTTGTCTAATTGAAAAGGAATTGATTTTGGGGATACAGTCCAATCTTTAGGTAAGTCTAGTTTTAAATCTCCTTTAATGTCATTTTTGCCAGCTTTTATGGTAACGCCAATGTATTTACTCTTGGTACCGGAAAACAATATTACTTTGTCTTGAATAGCTGTAGTTACAGGAGGAACAATGTCAAGGAAATTATACATTTCTCCTTTTACGTCATCAGTGTATTTGTAAACAATGGTTCTTTCAAACGGAATTTCAACGCCATTAATTTTGATCGAAAATATGACTTTTGTTTCTCTAATAATATCCGGAATTCCTATGTTCTTTTGATCATCTACTACGTACATGCCCACAGTTCCTTTTTCTTTTAACCAATAGGGTTGTGTATAATTTAGGGATAATGGTAATTGTATTTCTAATGTGGGATTATTAAGAATATTGTTTTTTAAATCCGTATTCAAAAGTGTGTTTTTTTGCTCTGGTAAGGTCGTAACACTAACCAACTGCATGTTTATGGCACTTCTGTTTATGGCTTCCAGTTTAAGCTTTATAGCGCTTCCCGGTGTGGCTTCTTGGGTATTGGCTACCGCTTCAAGATATAAGCCAGAGCAAGCAGTAATGATATTTTTTATTTCTTCGGATTTTACATTTTTCCAATGCTCTTCTTCCAAAGCTTGAATCATAGTATAGGCTTTTACCAAATCTGGAATGCTAGCCGATGGATTTTTAAAATCGTACTGATTGATAATTTGAGTTAATAATTCGCCTATTGGTTTTCCTCCTTTTACACGGTTCCAACTCGTATCAACACCTTCAAATAAAGATGCTTTGTCTTTTAGAGATTCCCCTTTTAAAAATTCTAAATATTCAGAGTCTTCACCTCGAGTTCCGGTATTACCAAAGCCTTGTGATTGATGTCTGCTTCGACTTAGAGCCGCAATTTCCTGATTGGATTTACCTATTGTAGGATAATAAATTCCGGTTTGAAAAGAAATTAAATTTGATTTATTGGCAGCTTCAAATTTTTCTCTGCTTCCATAAAACCACCAAGAGGTATTGAAAAAAAGTCTTTTAGGTTGCCAAACCGGTACAAGTTTTAATTGTTCAGGATACGAAGCTGGATTATTGGCCATATCAAAACCTTCTACGCTAAGCATAGCCGATGTTGTGTGATGCCCGTGTGTAGATCCGGAAGTTCTGTGATCGAATCGATTGATTATTACGTCGGGCTGAAACTTTCTGATGGCCCAAACAAGGTCTGACAACACTTTATCTTTATCCCAAATTTGCAAAGTTTCCTCAGCTGTTTTTGAATACCCAAAATCATTAGCTCTAGAGAAAAACTGTTCGCCACCATCAATTTTTCGAGCTTCCAGTAGCTCTTGAGTTCGTATCACTCCTAATAATTCTCTTAATTGTGGTCCAATTAAATTTTGACCTCCATCACCTCTTGTCAATGACAGATAACCCGTTCGGGCATGTACATCATTAGATAAGTAAGAAATTAAACGAGTGTTTTCATCATCAGGATGTGCAGCAATATAGAGTACAGTACCTAGAAAATTTAGTTTCTGAATTTGATTGTATATTTCTGCTGAATTTGGTTTTTGCGGTTTTTGAGCATTCGCTATTTGAATAGCAAGGATAAAGATAAATAGTGACTTATAGTAAACCTTTCGCATAAAGAATGAATTAGTGGTTTTTAAATTAAAATTTTAGAATAGCATTGATCCAAAAATAGTAATTAAACGGTGTGGATATTTACCTATAAA
Organism: Flavobacterium aestivum; assembly: GCF_026870175.2. Lineage (NCBI taxonomy): Bacteria > Pseudomonadati > Bacteroidota > Flavobacteriia > Flavobacteriales > Flavobacteriaceae > Flavobacterium > Flavobacterium aestivum. Next base: position 2,889,678 of record NZ_CP113977.2, read on the forward strand.
TACAAAAGTTATGTTAATCTTTTGATAGTGTGAAAGTACGCTCAATCTAAAGAAGATGGAATGAAAATTAAATCCAAAAAAAATAGGTCAAGTAGTCTTGAAATAAAAAATAGAATGTTAAATTTGAGAGTAATGTAAGTCGTGAAAATCAGTTTTGCGAATAGAACCGAAAGAATCCCTTATCAAAAAATAACCTAGCTATTATGGATGTGAAATATGTTGAAGATGTATTAAAGAACGGTTTTGAACAAACAACTATTATACAGCCTAATGATTTCGAGGGTGAAGTGACTACAACACTTGTTCGGAAAATGAATTCTAAACCTTCTGATAAAGCCATATTGTGTATACATGGGTTTAATGATTATTTTTTTCAAGTAGTTATAGCAACAGAATTTCTGAAACAAGGTTATAATTTTTATGCCTTGGATTTAAGGAAATACGGAAGATCAATATTACCAAACCATATACCCAATAACGTAAGAGATTTGACGGAGTACTATGAAGATATAGATAGTGCATTAAATATTATAAAAGAAGAAGGAAATCGAACAGTAGTTCTCTATGGACATTCAACCGGAGGACTTATAATCACTTTGTATGCATCAGATCGGAAAGGAACAGAACAGTTTGATGCTTTGCTTTGTAACAGTCCGTTTTATGATTTTAACGTGCCTTGGATTCAAAAGAAGACAGTTATTCCCATGCTATCATTTTTGGGTAGAGTAAAACCTAATATTTCTTTGCCAATTGGCTTTTCTAAATTTTATGGCAAGAGTCTAAATAAAAAAGATTACGGAGAATGGGATTATAATTTGAACTGGAAACCTCATGTAGCTCCTACAATAAATGCAGGTTGGGTAAATGCAATACATCAAGGTCATTTAAGAATTGCTCAAGGTGTTATAATTAACAAACCAATTTTAGTATTGCATTCGCATAAATCAATTAATCCTAAACATTGGACTAGAGAAATGTTTGAAGGGGATGCTATTTTAAGCATAAATGATATAAGAGAGAAATCTGAATTGATTAGTTCACCTCAAAAAGATGTTGTTGAAATCCATAATGCTATGCATGATGTGGTACTTTCCCAAAAACCAGTGCGTGATAAAGTTTTTGAAACTGTTTTTGAATGGTTGAGCTCAAGTCTTAAAAAAGTGTCTACTCCTGAAAAAGTGATACAGGATTAATTCTTGACTGAATGGTCATATTGTCTTTTTTGCATTATCAAAAGGAATATCAAACAAACTAAAATAGTGTATTGTAGTTTGTTTGGGTTTTTATTTAATGTTTTTGTTTAATGGTAGCTCAAGGTTCAATAAAGCGCATTTTCTTCTTAAAGCAATACCTTCCAATCCATGAATTCGTATCGGTATTATCTCCATACAGTGATACTTCTGCTGATAATTTATGAATTATTTTTTTTTCTAATAGTTTGGTGTCTCAGTTTTTTTTGGATGTAAAATGAAAAGCTATTAGAATGTTATTTTGTGTTGTAAGTATTTGAAATTTAGTGATGTATTAAAGATTTAACTGGAATTTCGTATTTTTATTAGAAAATTAAAACTTATGAATAATCCTATAGCGATTGATCGAAATGATGTCTTGAAGAGATACAAGCCTATTGTCAAACATACACACAAAGGTATACAGGGACATGCATTGCTCATTGGCGGAAGCTATGGAAAAATAGGTGCTGTATGTCTGGCATCTAAAGCTGCACTAAAAACAGGTTGTGGGTTGGTAACTGCTTTTGTACCACGATGTGGCTATGACATCGTGCAAATTGCTATTCCGGAAGTGATGGTAATGACGGATGATCATGACAACTACCTTTCGGAAATTACATTTCATTTGGAGCCCAATGCAATAGGGATTGGTCCAGGAATGGGACAGAAAATGGCGAGCCAAAAGGCGCTTCATGATTTTTTATCGAATACCAGTCTTCCACTAGTTATTGATGCAGATGCCCTTAATATTTTGGCACACAATCCTTCATGGGTGGCGTTGATTTCTCCCAAAACAGTTTTGACGCCGCATCCTAAAGAGTTGGAACGGCTGATTGGGAAATGGCATTCGGAAGAAGAAATGTTTAGTAAAGCCATTGTTTTTTCGCTAGTGAATCAAATTGTTATTGTAATGAAAGGGGCGCCAACTTATATTATTGATGGCGAAACTATTTATGTAAATACTACAGGAAATGCTGCTCTGGCCACTGCCGGAAGTGGTGATGTCTTGACGGGTATGATTACGAGTCTTCTAGCTCAATCGTACAAACCTATTGATGCAGCTATACTGGGCGTGTACCTTCACGGATTGACTGCTGATGTTGCTTTGCCTGAGACAGGATATCAGTCTTTTATCGCTTCGGATATTATTGCAAATATTGGAAAAGCATATTTGAGCTTGGAAGGTTAATGGTTTTAAATTGTTCAAAAGGTTAAGTGTTTAATCTTTCAATCTTTCAATCCTTCAATCTTAGAATCTCAGTTTCTTAGTAGCTTAAAAAAAGTTATTTGTAAGTTTGTAGCTCGTAAAGTTGTACTATGAAAAAACTACTTGAATTAAGAACAGTAAATGTTACACGCTATATTTTGCCGTTGCGGGAAGGTGGATCATTACCTGCTTTAGCCGAAGCGGACGATGATTTTAAATATGTTTTGAAATTTAGAGGGGCGGGACATGGTGTAAAAGCTTTGATTGCCGAGCTTATAGGTGGAGAAATCGCTAGGGTTCTGAATTTAAAAATGCCCGAATTGGTGTTTGCCAATCTTGATGAAGCCTTTGGTCGTACCGAAGGAGATGAGGAAATACAAGATTTATTACAAGGAAGTCAAGGACTGAATCTGGCTTTGCATTTTCTATCGGGAGCCATTACTTTTGATCCCGTGGTGACAAAACTTCCAGCAGAGCTAGCTTCGCAAATCGTTTGGCTAGATGCTTTTATTACCAATGTCGATCGTACATTCAGGAATACCAATATGCTTATTTGGCACAAAGAATTATGGCTCATCGATCATGGAGCGTCTCTATACTTTCATCATTCCTGGAACACATGGGAAACGCATGCCAAAAGTCCTTTTGCGTTAATAAAAGATCATGTGTTACTGCCACAAGCATCTGAATTAAAAGAAGTAGATATTGCTTTTAAAAAGTTGCTTACCAAAGAAATTTTGCAGGAGATTGTAGATTATATTCCCGAAGATTGGCTCCATTGGGAAGACACTGAGCAAAGCCCAGATGAAATCAGAGCAGTTTACTTTCAGTTTTTATGGACGAGATTGAATCATTCAGAAATTTTTATAAATGAAGCCCAAAATGCAAGAGAAAAATTTATATGAATATGCTGTTATTCGCGTTGTACCAAGGGTAGAACGAGAAGAATTCCTGAATGTAGGCATTATTCTGTTTTGCAAAAAAGCAAAATTTATAAAAATGCTCTATTCTGTTAATGAAACTAAATTACTGTTGTTTTCTGAAGATTTTGATTTAGAACAGCTCGAATTAAATTTAGAATCTTTTCAGAAAATAGCACACGGAGGAAAAGCCGGTGGACCTATTGGCGAGTTTGATATTCCGTCCCGTTTTCGTTGGTTGACAGCTATACGTAGCTCTGCAATACAAACTTCCAGACCACATTCTGGTTTCTGTGATGATTTAGATAAAACTATTCAATGCTTGTTCGAAGAATTGGTTCTTTAAGAGGTATAAGAGCTCTCTTTGGTGTAAATCTAAATGTAAATATTGAAAATTGTATAGTGCATAAATCAATAAAATATGAGCAGAATACACTTATTTGAATTTGAAGATCAAAAATGGCTTCCGGAGTTCATTAGGAATTATATAACTGATTTTTTACAGTTTCTTTCTAATAAAACCGCCATGTATAAAGGAATAGTTCCAATAATTGAAAAAGGGTTAAAAGAAAGCCAAACGAATCAAATTATTGATTTGGCTTCGGGTGGAGGAGGCGGGCTGATTTGGCTCAACAGCGAATTAAGAAAAAGCATTCCCGATCTCAGGATTTTACTAACGGATTATTTCCCGAATATACCCGCATTTGAATACACACAAAAACAAGCCGAAAATTTCGATTTTATAAAAACATCTGTCGATGCCAGAAATGTTCCTGAAAATCTAAAAGGACTTCGAACTCAATTTTTATCCCTGCATCATTTCAAACCCAAAGATGCACAACAGATTCTGCAGAACGCGATTGATACCAACAGTTCAATTGCCATTTTTGAAGCACAGGAAAGAAGTATCCCGAGTATTGTGGCTATGATATTTTCGCCTATTAGTGTTTTGTTCACAGCGCCTTTAATCAGGCCATTCAAGTTTGACAGAATCATCTTTACTTATCTGATTCCGATTGTACCAATTTTGATTTTGTGGGATGGAGTAGTTTCTTCTTTAAGAACCTATTCTGTTGAAGAAATGAATGCCTTAATTGCAAACTTAAATAATAAAGAAGCCTACAATTGGGAAGTTGGAAAAGTAAAATCCGGGCCTGCTAAGATTTTGTATCTTTTGGGGACTAAGAAATAGTAACTCCAATTATTTTCATAATATGGATGTAACTCCAAAGCAGAAAATTTTGTTTTCGATTCGTTTCTCTGCTGGCTTTGGGGTCGGGCTTTTGGCTTTATTCGCGCCCAAAAGCGTGGGATATCGCCGCAAATAAAATTCACTGAACTCCAATAAAAATAATTACAATGTGAAGTATTCCCTTACGCGAGCTCCATGTTGATAGTAAGAACTTGTTTTGTCTAAAGAAGAAAACCATTTTTGTTTTCTAAGATTAATAATTAGGATATCAAGCTTATATGAGTCTTTCATAACGATAGATTCATGTTTGGCCGAAAATGTCTTTTTATTGACTAGCCAACAGTAGATTTAGTCACTATATTTGCTCTGTAACTTATTATTAATTAGTGATGAATCAAAAATTTATATTCTTAGTTTTGCCACAAATGCATCTTATGGATTTGGCTGGACCAGATCAAGCCATTCTAGAAGCTATAGGTTTTGGTGCCGATTTTGAAATTGAATATTGCAATCTGGAAAACAATGTTGTAACCACAGCTGGATTACCAATTGCAAATTTGAAACACTTTTCGGAAGTGCAAATTAAGAAAGGCGATTTTTTAATTATTCCGGGATCAAATCCAAATTATCTGATTTCTGATGAATTTAAAAAACATACAGATTTATTCAATTGGATACTCAATAGTTATAATTCGGGTATCAAAATAGTAAGTATTTGTGCTGGAGCATTTGTTTTGGCTGAATGTGGCTTGTTAGACAATATTCCTTGTACAACACATTTTAAAAAAACTAAACTATTGCAAGAGTTATATCCACAAGCAAAAGTTGTAGACAATATTCTTTTCACACAACAAGACGGAATTTATACAAGTGCCGGAATTGCTTCGGGTATCGATGTAACATTGCATATTATAGAAGAGCTAAAAGGAAGTCATTTTGCCCATCTTGTTGCTAGAGAATTAGTTGTTTATAATAGAAGAAACGGAAATCAGAAGCAAGAAAGTGAATTGATGGGCTTTAGAAATCATATACATTCAGGAATTCATAAAGCCCAAGATTGGATTATAGAAAACATCAATCAAAAAGCAAATCTGGGTGATTTGGCAGAGATTGCTTGTATGAGTGAGCGTAATTTCACTCGGATATTTAAAAAAGAAACTGCAATTACTGTAAATGATTATATCACGATTATTCGAAAAGAAAAAATAAAAGAATTTTTAAAGAACCCTGACTTAACCAGATTGGAGATCGCTTCACACGTTGGTTTGCAAAGTGAAAGGCAGTTAAGTCGGTTAATTAATTAAAATAATCATCACAAGAACTGTAGATGAACTGAAGAATTAATCAAAAAAAAGAACAATCATGAAAAATCCCAAAAAACTAGTACTGCTAATCATTTTTTCAATGATGATGCTTTCTGTAAATGCTCAAAACTTAAAAACAAAAACTATGGAACAGACAAAAAACGCAAAAACGAAAATTTTAGACATTAAACCATCAACAACATCTTCAGAAAAAGACTTCGACTTTTTACAAGGCAAGTGGAAAGTTCACAATCGTAAGCTAAATTCAAGATTAACCAATAGTGACGAATGGACTGAATTTGAGGCTGAATTGCACATGAAAAAAACATTAAACGGATTTGGGAACCTAGAAAATTTTTATTCAAAGAATAATGGTCAGCCTTATGAAGGGATGGCAATTCGTCTATTTAATAAAGAATTAAAACTTTGGAAAATATATTGGATTGATAGCAACGGAACCGCCATGGATGAAAAACCCGTAACTGGTTCATTTGAAAATGGCTTGGGAAAATTTTATGCAAATGACATTTTTAATGAGAAAGAAATTCTTGTGCTATACCAATGGGATGCTACAAATTTGGAACATCCAAAATGGTCACAGGCGTTTTCGACTGATAATGGAAAAACGTGGGAGTGGAATTGGAAAATGGAATTATCAAGAATAGAATAATTCACAAACAATCATCAATTATCATTCAAAAAACGAGCAATTAAGAAATTACTAAAATCATCAAACATTTAAACAAACAAGGTAAAATGAATATATCAAAATCAGATAATCCGGCATTAATTCTTATAGACATTCAAAAAGGATTTGATAATATCGAATATTGGGGTGGACAAAGAAATAATCCGGATGCAGAGATAAATGCGAGTGAACTTTTAGAGCTTTGGAGAGCTAATAATCTTCCTATTTTTCACATTAAACATTGTTCGTCAAATCCATCTTCTATACTTAACGAGACAAATGCAGGAAACGAATTTAAAGATATCGTTAAACCTATTGGAGAAGAGCCCATAATAAAAAAGAATGTAAACAGTGCTTTTATTGGGACAAACTTAAAAGAACGATTAGACAATGCTAAAATTAGTAAACTTGTTATTGTTGGTTTGACAACTGATCATTGCGTTTCGACAACGACAAGAATGGCTGGAAATTTTGGTTATGAAACATTTCTGGTCTCGGATGCAACTGCAACATTCAATAAAAAAGGGATAGACGGACAAAATTTTTCGGCGGAACTTATTCATGAAACAGCACTTGCAAGCTTAAATGAAGAATTTGCGACTATTGTAACTACCCAATTTATTAAAGAAAGTATATAATTTCAAAAAGTTCCCCGCTCCGCATTCCAAACACATATCTTTGTAAGTGGAATATTTCCTGACCAAATTTTTAAAAAAGCCACAAGAGAAGAGGTTCTTATCTTGTGGCTTTTGATTGTGGATTTCTATTGAATGCTCAGCATGTATAACGAAGTTGGGTATCGAAAGCTTTATTTAAGTGAATAAGCTGTTATGGTTTTTTTGAAAAGAGAAGGGACATAAACTATCTTTTTCTTGTTGTCGAATCCAATATCTGCTGAATAATATTCTTCTTTTCTTGTATCAGAAAGTGTTTCTTTTGTGCCATCTTCATTTACATAGTAAATAACTCCAGTCCAACAACTGATTATGTATTTACCTTTTGTTACTTGCTCAATGCCATCTGTGTTTTCGTCCATTCCTTCGGCTAAAGTTTGCTTATTCTTTTTGTTGTCTATTTTATATAATGAGCCGTTGTCTAAATAATACAGATAGTCGTCTATGAATTTTAATCCATTTGGTTTGATTAAGTTTTCTAAATAAATAGTTGGAATATCATTTTCCAGTTTGAATATTTTACCAATTTTTGGGTCAGATACGTAAACGACTCCTTTTTCATCTACTGTTACATCATTCAATATTTTGGAACCATCAACAGTTATTTTCTTTAGTATTTTTTGTTGTTTTAAATCGATGATTACAATTTCTGTAAGGTCGGCCACAAATAATGTATTCTTGTGTTTTGCCATTCCTTTTGGAGCATTTAAACCAGATATCCAATTTAAATTGATGATTTTACCATCAGTAGTTAATTTTCCAATGCTTCCTTTTCCGTCACGTTCAGCTGGTGAGCCATCCATTAAAGAGGTATATAATATATGGTCTTTATCATCGTATAAAACCGATTCTGGAATTGGTAAAATGCTATCAGTTACCCAAATTCTATTTAAAGAATGTTGAGCAATACTTGACTGGCTTATTGTAAATAGCAATACAATATAAGTAATACTTTTTTTCATTTTTTATTAGTTTGCGGTTAATCTTTTACAATGATGGCTAATGTTACTCTCTGAACTATAGCGTTATTTACTATCTAAAGTATTGAATTCTTTTTTCTGATACAATTCCCGATATAGAAAACTACAGCTAAAAATCCTTGTTTTTCTAAATCGGGAGATATTGCCGCAAATAAAATTCACTGAACTCCAATAAAAATAAATACAATGTGAAGTAATCCCTTACGCAAGCTGCACGTTGATAAAAGAACTTTTCTTAATTTTTATTTAGCTTTATTTCAAAAAGGCAAACAGACGCATTGTGGTAGTGGGAAGGTAATTTATTTGATTCCCTCATTTCAATTATACTTATAAATTTGAAACCATTTCTGACGTACATGGTTATTAATCCAGGATTTATGCTTGCAGTATCTAATCGTAAGTATTCTTTTTTATTTTGAACAGCGAATTCTTTAGCCCAATCAATTACTTTAGAAACTATGTTTTGTCCTCTAAATTTTGGGTTTGTTGCAATTCTATGCAAATAAACACTAGGGTCAGCATTTTTATCGCCCCATATTTCTGGGTCATCAAAAGTTGTTACCCATATGCATGCAATCTCATTGTCTATTAATAACTGCCATTGTCTGTTTTCTTTGACTTCGGTTTCAATTAATTCTCTTTCTAAAGTTGGCCATGGCAAGCCCTTTTTTTCATTTTGATAGGATATGGCAGTATCATAAAGCGTTAGTATATTTTGTACATCACTAATTGAGCTATTTTTTATTTCCATCTTTTGTGTTTTTTAATTATTAAAATTAGATAACGCAAAATTACAAGCTTAAAAATGAGTATTTTATGCTATGTTTATTCAGATATGGGTTATAAAATATATATTTACCTCTTAAAAGACTAAATTATGCGCTTACTTGATGAATACGATAAAAAAATATTGAGCTTTCTCCAAAAGAATAATAAGATTACAACTGAAGAACTCAGTTATGAAGTAAACTTAAGCCAAAGTGCTGTTCAGAGGAGAATTACTAAAATGCGAAATGATAATGTTATTGAGGCCGATATCTCTATTGTTTCTCCCGAAGCAGTAGGAATTGGAATAACTTGTGTTATTGATGTTATTCTCAATGAAGGTAATTCAAAAGCAATTGATGAGTTCAAAATCGCTATGCAAAAATGCGAAGAAGTGGCGCAATGCTATTATGTAACTGGAACCTATGATTTTGTGCTAATTATTCATGTAAAAGACATGAGCCACTTTGAGAAATTTCAAAAAATCAATCTTATGGATAATAAAAATCTTAAACATTTTTACACACATGTTGTCATGGATAAAGTGAAAATGAATTATGGTTTTACCTTATAGTTTATTTTTTTATTAGCTCACATTTTTTGTAATGAAGATTTAGCTTTATGGTTTGTCTTTGTGGGCACGGATTGCAAATCCGCGCTATCGTACGTGTGAGATATATCCGCGCAATCGGGTTGTTTATTTTCTGTTAAATTAAAATTTCTTGCGAAATGGAAATGTGAATTTATCACATCATTCGCAGTTTCACTAAACGTCTGTTAGACGTAGTAACTATTCTGATTTAAGCTCACTTAATGGAATATTCCAGGACTCTGCAAGCGATTTTCTACATTGCGTCGCTAGTTCATAAGAAGCAAATATCAATTCATCACTATTCTTAAATCCACGTTCCACATCTTTTAAAATTGCGGCATATGCACTCATTTTCTTGTGAACTTGCCAATCGACTACCATTCTTGCTTCTCCATAGTACATTCTCCAAAAATCATCTTTGGCTTTATTAATTATTAAAGAGTCTTTGCTTGTTGCAACTGTGGCAGCAGATACGCATAAGTCTTTATAAATTGGGAACTGTTGACTCCAAAATGCCTTTGCTGAATCATCATCATTAACTTTATTATAGCTATGAATTCCCCAAAAAAAAGAAAATATAGCACCGAGTATTGCCAAACACTTTAAGAACAAATCAATCTTTTCTTTTTGCTCCATTACTTACATGAATTAATTTGTTGGATAAGTTCTTCAGGGGTATAATAAACTCCTGAAATCGTAAACTGTTTTCTATTGCTTTTAATCACTACAAATGTTGGTATTGCTTCAACATTAAGTTTTTTCATAGTACTAACATAATAGATTTGTTTAGCTTTTTCTTCTTTCTTATAGTCATCGTAAATTTTAATCATTTCAAAACGTTGAGAATATTCAATAAATTTAGCCGAAGAAAATACCTTTTTTTCTGTTATTCTGCACGGCACGCACCAACTTGCTCCAAAATAAATAATAATGTCTTTTCCATTTTCTTTTTGATTTTTCAAGCCTTCTTCTAAATTTCTAATCCATTTAATTTCACTTGTTACAGTCCAACTGTATAACAAGCTTGCAGTTAATATCAAAATTGAAATTTGTTTCATATTAGTGGTCTTTTATTATTGTGCTTAACGTTCCGTAGCTTGACGTAGCAGTGGTAAGTTAATGAAAAAAGGTATAAAAAAAAACTGAAGCTCAGAGTATTTTCTGATAAAAGATAAAATAAGCTATTGCACCAAACGGCTGCTGAGTTTTCGATTTTTAAAATCCTACTTGTTTGTCCCAATCATTTACATATTGTTCAATTCTTCTAAATTCTGATGGTAAGAGGAGTCGATTATGAGCTATGTAATTTCTTGCTTTTTCTAATTCATCAAACCTTTGTTTAATCCAATGTTGGGATGGAATTAAGTCTGAAAAATCATTCCAGTTTTGTGTTATGATATCTGCTAAATGTCCAAATTGTGTAAATTCAATAAGTTCTGAATTGTCTCCTTCTAGCCAAGAATTATCTTGTGCATCTTGTTGTCTTTTTTGTGCAAATTCTCTTGTAGATTTTGGTATTCCTTTTTCCCACCAATCAGTATTAAATTGTTCTTTTAATCTTTCTTTGATTAAATCTCTTACTGAATTTTCAAAACAATTAATCAAAGCATATATTCTAGCCATTTTTAGAGCTTCATTTCTTGTTTGGACTGAAAAAGGTCTTAATGTTTCTTCCATTAAAGATTTTTCTACAGCTTCTGCATCTGCACCAACTCTGATACCTGCAGATTTAAAAATTTCAGACTCAGCTTCAAACATCAAAGCTCTGAACAACCATTCTCGTATGTTAGGTTTTTCAGTCATTTAATAGGTGTTCTTTTAATGATTTAAAAATTGAGTTATAAACTTCAATATCTTTAGTTGCGGGTAAATGTATTTCTATATTGTATCTTAAATTTGGTACTACTGGAATTGAAAAATTTTGCTCTTTCGATTGTTGTATTTCCTTTGGTGAATGATCTTCTTTGATCTGCTTTTCTTTCGTTATAGATACTGGTTTTGATGTATGATTAACATCGGCCATTTCCAAAAGTGTTAGAAAAGTATTTGCCATAAATCCTGCAACTTGATCACTCACATTGTGAGTTGTTTTGAATAATCCTGTAATTGCTGATTTATCATTAACGCTTGGTTTTTCTGTTAAATGAAAAATATCTGAATATGTTTCCTTTAATGCGTTTCCTAATACATGTTTTGAACGAGCAGAATTTCTATACTCGTGATAAACTTGAGTTGGATTACCATTTTCAGATAAAAATCCAAGGTCCTTAAGAACTCCAATCGAAGTGTAGTCGTTACTACTTTTGAATCCCAATTTCTTTAGATGCTCAATTGTAAATTTTTCGGGAGCAGTTCCTTCAATAATTTTTTTCATAATAGCAGGAAGATTTTTCACGCTATTTAAGTACTTTTTTGAAAGCATATTTTATGATTTTAATGATTTGTTCTGAAAAATGACATACAACTTCAATATATACAAAATAAATTTTCGCATGTACATTCTTAATTGAATAGATTGGTGAAAAGTTATTTCATTTTTATTTTCAAATATATGTTTTTTTCTTACCAATTTTTAAAATTTTATATTGAATACTAGTCTTTTAAGTTTTAACAAAGAACAAATAATACTGTCGTAGCCCTAATGGAAGCGGCATCCTGTGTGCCCGGGGTTCGGGAACGCAGATACAGCGGACAGCAGACACGAGCGAAGCGAACTGACGAAGTAAATTAACTCAAAAAAAAAAACGACTGAAATAATTCTCAGTCGTTTTGTGTATTGTGGTATCAATTTGCTATTCCAAGAATGCTTTCAATTCCTCATAAGTTGAAATTTTCACGCTTACTTTTTCTTTATTCATTACACTTTCGATTTGCTCAGGAAGGGTTAAAGTTACTCCCAAAGCTGGTTCTACCACATCTAAGAATTTGATAGGGTGGGCGGTTTCCAAGAAAACGCCAATTGCGTTAGAAATGTTTTGTAATTCTTTTTTCAATCCTAAATAACCAACAGCTCCGTGTGGTTCAGCAATGTATCCTCTTTCATTATGAATGGCTTTCATCGCTACCAAAGTTTCGGCATCAGTAAAGGTATAAGAACTAAAATCCTTTTTGAATTGCTCCAAATCGTTTTGGTACATCTCTTGTATACGAACAAAGTTACTCGGATTTCCTACATCCATAGCATTAGAAATTGTTGCGATAGACGGTTTTGGATCGTAAATTCCATTTTCTAGGAATCTTGGCACCGTGTCATTTACATTGGTAGAAGCTACAAAATGCTCGATAGGCAAACCTAATTTCTTGGCAATGATACCAGCGCAAATATTCCCGAAGTTTCCACTTGGACAAGAGAAAACCAATGGTTTGTTTTGGCCTTTTAATGCTTTGTAAGCAAAGAAAAAGTAAAACATTTGTGGTAACCAACGCGCAATATTAATGGAATTCGCAGAAGTTAGTTGCATGTGATTTAGGCTTTCGTCAAGAAACGCTTTTTTTACCATGTCTTGGCAATCGTCAAAAACACCATCTACTTCAAGTGCTCGTATGTTTTGTCCCAAAGTCGTTAATTGTTTTTCTTGAATGTCGCTCACTTTTCCAGAAGGGTAAAGAATAACAACATCAACGCCATTTACGCCAAGAAAACCACTGGCGACGGCACCTCCAGTATCGCCGGAAGTTGCTACAAGCACTGTGTTTTTGTTGTCCTTTTTGTCTTTGTTAAAATAACCAAGGCAACGAGACATAAATCTAGCACCAACATCTTTGAAAGCCATGGTTGGACCGTGAAATAATTCAAGGGAATAGATTCCGTTTTCGACTTCCACCAAAGGGAAATCAAAGCATAACGTTTCGGCTATGATTTGTTTTAAAGTATCGGCTGGGATTTCATCTCCTACAAATTGTTTAATGGCTTCAAAAGCAATTTCCTCATGTGGTAAACTTTCGATAGCCTCAAAAAAACTTGATGCTAATGGTGTTATACTTTCTGGGAAATACAATCCTTTGTCGGACGCCAATCCTTGTATTACCGCTTCCTGAAAAGAAACGTTGGGTGCATTATGGTTTAAACTGTAATATTTCATTTTTTTTAATTGCTTTAGGCTTTAGGCAATAGGCTATAAGCTTTTTGCCTTTGTCAATTTTTTTGCTTTGCGCAGTAGGCTTTAGGCTTTAAGCCGTAAGCTTTTACCATTGTTACTGCATTTTAAAATATTTATTTTTTTAGTTGCTTTAGGCTTTAAGCTTTTTTACTTTTTATTTTAGCCTATAGCTTAAAGCTTACGGCCTATAGCGTTCTAAAGAACACTAATTCCTTCATCATTTACTTTCGAAACGTGAATTTCGTAAGGTAAATCCATTTCTTCGTAAACGGCACTCATGGCTTTGGCAATTTTGTCGGCGTTTTCTTTTCCTTTGCTTAAAGCAAAAATAGAAGGACCAGAACCCGAAATTCCAGAACCCAAAGCTCCGTTTTCATAAGCCGTTTGCTTGATTAAATCAAATCCGGGAATTAGCATACTACGAATAGGTTCAATAATTTCGTCATGCAAAGAACGTCCGATTAACTCGTAATCCTGAGTATACAGTCCTGCTACTAATCCGCCTACATTTCCCCATTGGGTAATGGCACTTTTTAAGGAAACGTTTTGTTTTAATACAGAACGGGCATCCGATGTTTTCAGCTCAATTTGCGGGTGTACCACTGTTGCATATAACTCTGATGGACTATCAATTTTGATAATATCCAAAGGATTTGATGATCTTACCAATGTAAAACCTCCCAAGAGGGCAGGGGCAACGTTGTCGGCATGGGCATTGCCACTGGCTAGTTTTTCGCCTTGCATGGCAAATTTCACTAATTCTTTTTTGGTGAAAGGTCTTCCCAGTAACTCGTTGATACCAAAAACGGCACCTGCAGAACTGGCTGCGCTGCTTCCGATACCGCTACCAGCTTTGATATGTTTGTAAATTTCGATTTCGAAACCAAATTCGGTTTCTACTTCTTCCAACATTGCCAATGCAGCAACACCGGCAACATTCTTTTCGGTTTCCAAAGGTAAATCGGCACCAATAATTTTGGTAATACGAACTCCTTTTACATCTGATTTACGAATTATCATTTCATCGCCAGCAGTGGCTAGGCAAAGTCCAAGTACATCAAAACCACACGAAAGATTCGCGATAGTAGCGGGGCAAAATATTTTTATTTCAGTCATAAAGTTATAAAGTCTAAAGTCTAAAGTCAGTATAATGTCATAAAATCAAAGTCTTTTCCTTTTCGACTTTATGACATTAGACTTTTGACTAAATTATACATTTCCTATTCTAATCACATCGGCAAAAATTCCTGAGGCTGTAACCGCAGCTCCGGCACCTGCACCTTTTATCAATAAGGGTTGATCTACGTAACGATCAGTATAGAATAAAACGATATTATCTTTTCCTTCTAAATTGTAGAACGGATGATCCTTTGGAATGAATTGTAAACCTACACTTGCTTTTCCATTTTCGAATTGAGCTACATATTTTAAACGTGAATCTTTAGCCAAAGCTTCTTTATGGATGTCCTCAAAATGGGCAGCATTTTTTTGCAATGATTCAAAGAATGCTTCGTTTGTTGTAGTAGCAAGACATTCTGCTGGTATGAAAGATTCATTTTCTATAGCATCAATTTCCATTTTATAACCACTCTCACGAATCAAAATAAGTATCTTTCTGGCTACGTCTATTCCGCTTAAATCTATCTTTGGATCTGGTTCTGTAAACCCTTGTATTCCAGCTTCTTTGACAACGTTATGGAAAGTATTATTTTCATTAAAATTATTGAAAATAAAATTCAAGCTTCCTGACAAAACGGCTTGTATTTTATGTACTTTATCACCAGATGCAATTAAATTTTTTACAGTATCTATGATTGGTAGTCCAGCTCCAACATTAGTTTCAAAAAGGAAAGGCGCATTGTATTTACGTGATAAGTTTTTTAGGTTTTTGTAATTATCATAGGCAGATGAGCAGGCAATCTTGTTACAAGTTACCACAGCAACATTTTGCTTTAAATAATGCTCGTAAGTTTTTGACACTTCTTCATTTGCAGTGATATCCACAAAGATACTGTTGCGTAAATTAAGCGATTTGATATTGGCAATAAATTGTTCTTTATCGGCTGCTTCACCATTTGCTAAAAGTGATTGCCATTCTTTTAATGAAATTCCATCTTCGTCAAAATGCATTTTTCGAGAATTCGAAAGGGCAATAACTCTTAAGTTTATCTTTAAATTATCTCTTAAGAATTTCTTTTGTTGCTGAATTTGTTCAATGAATTTCTCACCCACATTTCCAACTCCCATCACAAATAAGTTCAATTGCTTAGTGTTTTCTTCAAAGAAGTTTTCGTGTAAAGTATTCAGCGCTTTTTTGACATCTCTTTCGTTAATAACTACCGAGATGTTTCTTTCTGAAGCACCTTGGGCAATTGCACGAATGTTAACATTGTTTTTTCCTAAAGTGCTAAACATTCTACCACTTAATCCTTGGTGATTTTTCATGTTTTCACCCACTAAAGCGATAATGCATAGGTTTTGTTCAACAATGCAGGGATCAATTTTGTTTTGTGAAATCTCTAATTGGAAAGCACTATTGATAGCAGTTTCAGCAGTTTCGGCATCCGAATTTAAAATTCCTATGCAGATAGAATGTTCAGATGAAGCTTGAGTAATAAAGATTACATTAATATTTTCGTTCGACAATACTTCGAATAACCTTTTAGAAGAACCTGCAACTCCAATCATTCCGGAACCTTCTAATGTTATTAAAGTAATACAGTCAATATGACTTATTCCTTTTACTAGGCTTGTATGTGGTGTAATGTTATTTGATATCAAAGTTCCTTCAGCAGTAGGCTCAAAAGTATTTTTGATATATATTGGAATGTTTTTCTTTAAAACCGGTTGGATTGTTGGAGGGTACAGTACTTTGGCACCAAAATGTGACAATTCCATTGCTTCTTGATACGAAATTGTAGCAATTGGTTGTGCTTGTTTTACGATTTTTGGATTGGCAGTATACATACCGTTTACATCAGTCCATATTTCTAATTGCTCAGCATTTAGGGCTCCAGCAATAATTGCGGCAGTATAATCTGACCCGCCACGACCTAAAGTTGTGTTGATTCCGTCAAGAGTAGATGCAATAAATCCTGGGATTATAACTACCTGTGCAGTATTTGAAGCAAAAAAATCAGCTATGAGTTGGTTTGTAATTTCAAAGTTTACAGCTGCTTTTCCAAAATGATTATTGGTTTTGATCAACTCACGGCTGTCTTTATAGATGCTGTTTTTTAATTTTTGTTTTAAGGCTTCGGCAATGATATAAGATGATAATAATTCTCCAAAGCTCAGAATAATATCGGATGTTCTTGGGGATAACTCTCCCAAAAGAAAGCAACCGTCCAGTAAAGTTTCTAAGTGGTTTATGATTCTTTTGATATGGCTTAACAAGCCACTTTGTTCACTTACGGGAATCAGTTGTTTGAGGGCTTCCAGATGTTTTTTCTCTATTTCGGCGACAATATCTTTAAAACTTTCGTCATTAGATGCTGCTTTAGATGCTGCTAATTGCAATAGATCAGTTACTTTGCTAAAAGCAGAAACCGCAACAACAAGCTTTTCGTCTTGCGATTTATTGATTATTATATCTAATACTAATTTTATGTTTTCGGCATTGGCAACAGAAGTTCCACCAAATTTTAATATTTTCATGTGTTGATGTTTTTATAGGTTATATGTAAATCGCATATTTTTATAGGTGTTTGACCCATTTTTGGATTATGCTCATTTCATACAAGAACTGTATTATGTAATAGTAGAATTGCTACTTTTTTGATTTAAAAATGCAAATATTGCTGATGCATTCAAGTCTTTCTTTCTTAAGAAAAAAAGCACAAAAAACTGGTTTATATGTAAAAATGTATACCCCTAAGGGGTAGTTGTAGTTGTTGTAGAAGTAATAGATGTAGTTGTAACAGCAAGAGCAACCCAAATTTGAGTTGTTATCGAAGAGTGATATGTACTGTTAAAATTTTTCATTTTGATTTTTCAAAAATACAGTTTTTTATTAAAAAAACAATGCGTAAAAGGTTCTTTTTACGAATAGTTAAATATTTAAATTTCAATAACCGTTTAAATTTTATATTACATAATTTATATTGCCAATTACTGAGATTATTCTTTTTGTTCTCTTTTTCAAAGAGTTATAGGAAATATTGTTTTGATATGTTTAAGTAGCAATTGAAAGTGAGATTTACTATGCGATTTGATGATTAAGAAAGCTTAATTTAATAAATAAAATCTACTTGAATTTTTATTTTTTTAAAGTATTTTCGCCGAAATTTTAAAAATATAAATTTAATGAAAAAAATTATTACCCTATTATGTATTTCTTTTTTTACACTTGTGTCTTGTAGTAGCAATGAAGATGCACCAATTGTAGTGCCATCGGCAACTGCGGCTCACGCGGAGTTGAATGGAGGTTCTATAGATGTGACTTGGCCAGCTGTAGAAGGTACAGGAATTACTTATAATGTTTACAGAAATGATAGCCCTCTAAAGCTAAATACAGTACCACTTACGGAAGCAAAATTTACAGATGTTTTAACTGCTACAGGGACTTACACTTATACAATTACAGTAAATTTATCGGGGCTAGAGAGTTCAAAAGGCATTGCTTCAGAAAAAGTAGTGTTGGATCTTCCTAAAACAACAATTGTTGAAAGCTATACTTACAGTATAAGTAATGGGGTTACAACTACAACTATACATAAGGATGTAAATGTTCTTACATATGATTCAGCAAATATTGCTAAATTGAATAGTGTTTCTACTACAAGTTCTGATTCTGGGAGTATGGTAGTGTCTAAAAGAAAAGAAGTTTATACTTATAGCGGTAATTTGATAACAAAACAAGAGACTGTAGATGTTGCAGATGTTGTACAGAGTTCAAGGGTGTATGTATATAATGATAAAAACAAAATGACTTCTAGTGTCTATACAACTAGTAAAGGGAATGTTTATAAGTGGGTTTATGTTTATAATGCAGATGGTACAGTGACTAGCACTCTATATGGTATATCTATGTCTGGAATGGTAACACCGTCAGGGAATACCAATGTTTATACTTTTCTAAACGGAAATTTAGTCAAAGATGTAAGTACATATACGAGTACTAATTATACGTCTACTTCTACCAAAGTTTATGTTTTTGACACAAAAAATAATCCGACTAAATATACGTTAGGTTTTTCTAATCTATTTGGAGAGGTTGCAAATCTCAATAATGTTATTAGTAGTGTCTATACGTTGTCTCCAAGTACTACTTCTGTGAGAAATGAGATTACTTATAATGCAAATGGAAATATATTGACAAAAAAAGTTTTTAGTAAAGAAGATAATTTGCCAGAACAATTATCAACCACAATTACTTATACTTACTAATAAAAATAGGAAAGTTGTGAGTTGTGCATAGTGGCTCTAATATTTTATCTAAGTTTTAATACAAAAGCAACCCAAACCGGGTTGCTTTTGTTATTTTAGTGCTTACTTTTATGTTTTATGCTTCTCTTTATTTTATTCATTTTTTAAATAAAGTTAAAAAACATTGCTTTTTAATGTTGATTTGTGGAATTTTGAACACTTAAATTCAAATCAAATGGAGAATACACATTATATAAGCACTGATTTACTTTCTTTTGAGGCTTTACATGAAATTATAGCGTTCAATAAATCAGTTGGACTTTCGGAGGAAGCAAAAACAAATATTCAAAAATGTAGAGAATACTTAGATGCCAAAATGGCTTCACATTCGGAACCAATTTATGGTATCAACACTGGTTTTGGATCACTTTGTAATGTAAAAATTTCAAACGAAAATCTGTCGAAACTTCAAGAAAACCTTGTGAAATCACATTCTTGCGGAACAGGGGAGGAAGTACCAAACGATATTGTAAAATTAATGTTGTTGCTTAAAATTCAATCTTTAAGTTACGGTCATTCTGGAGTTCAATTACAAACCGTTGAACGCTTGGTAGATTTTTATAATAATGATGTATTACCTGTAATTTATACTCAGGGATCTCTTGGAGCATCTGGAGATTTGGCTCCTTTGGCACATTTGTCATTACCATTATTAGGAGAGGGAGAAGTTTGGTTTGAAGGAAAAAAAGTAAAATCTAGTGAGGTTTTAAAACATTTTGGTTGGGAACCGATTGTTTTGAAATCAAAAGAAGGATTGGCATTGCTAAACGGAACTCAATTTATGAGTGCATATGGAGCTCATATTTTGATGAAAGCGAATAAGGTTTCTTATTTAGCCGATTTAATTGGAACAATTTCTTTAGAAGGTTTTGATGGTAGAATTGAACCTTTTAATGAGTTGATTCATTATATTCGTCCTCATAGCGGTCAAATTGCGACTGCCAAAAGAGTAAAAGAATTCCTTGATGGAAGTGAAATTATTGAACAGCCTAAAACTCATGTTCAGGATCCTTATTCTTTCCGTTGTATTCCTCAAGTGCACGGAGCATCAAAAGATGCATTAGATTATGTGAAAAAAGTATTCAAAACCGAAATTAATTCGGTAACCGATAATCCTAATATATTCATAGAAAGTGACGAGATTATATCTGGTGGAAATTTTCATGGACAACCTTTGGCTTTGGCACTAGATTTTATGGCTATTGCTTTAGCAGAATTAGGAAGTATATCTGAGCGCAGAACCTATCAGTTGATTTCAGGTTTGCGTAACCTTCCTGCTTTTTTGGTTGATAATCCAGGTTTAAATTCCGGATTTATGATTCCACAATATACAGCAGCTAGTATTGCGAGTCAAAATAAACAATTGGCCACTCCGTCAAGTATAGATAGTATCGTTTCAAGTAACGGACAAGAAGATCACGTAAGTATGGGAGCTAATGGAGCTACCAAATGTTTGCGTGTATTGAACAATTTAGAACGTATTTTGGCCATCGAATTAATGAATGCATCGCAAGCGATTGAATATAGAAGACCTTTACAGTCAAGTGATTTTATCGAAATGTTTTTAAAATCCTACAGAGAAGAAGTTTCTTTGGTAAAAGAAGACAGAATTCTTCATTATGATATCGAGAAAACAGTGGATTTCTTGAATAGTTTTCAGATTGAAGAAGATTTGTTAACATTGGCTTAACATTAGCTTTAAATAATGAACTAATTTTGCACCATCTAAAAACAAAAAACAAATGTCATTAAATAGTATTTTTCAATTTCTAGTCCCAAAAGACAAAAAGTTCTTTCCTCTTTTCGAAGAAGCATCTAGTAATTTAATCGAATTAGCTTCACATTTACACGAAGCAGTAAATCTTCCTTTGAAAGAAAGAGAAGTTCTTTTTCTAAAAATTGATGAATTAGAACAAAAAGGAGAAGATATTACACGTCAAACTAATTTGGAGTTGAGTCGTAACTTTATTACTCCATTTGACAGAGAAGATATTCACTCATTAATTACATCAATTGATTATGTTGCTGATTATCTTCATGGTGCGGCTAGTAGAATGCGTTTGTATCAAGTAGACAAAATCACAAAATCAATTCGTAAAATGACAGAAATCAATTTAGAAGCCTGTCAAAATATTGCTATTGCAGTAAAAGAATTGAAAAATTTGAGCAATATGAAAACCATAACCAATGCTTGTGCTAAAATCAATAAGCTGGAAAATAAATCGGATATGGTATATAATAAAGCCGTTTTTGAAATTTTCGAAAACGAAACCGATGCTAAGAATATCATTAAATATAAAGAAGTATTGTCAGTTTTAGAATCTGCGACTGATAAATGTAAGAGTGTAGCTAGTGTTTTAGAGTCTATTACAGTAAAACATTCTTAATCTAAGCACTATTCATTTGAAGATATTGATATGACTTTACTCATAATTATTATAGTTCTAGCATTAATTTTTGACTACATCAATGGTTTTCACGATGCGGCCAATGCTATTGCTACAGTTGTTGCTACGAAGGTTTTATCGCCATTTCAGGCGGTAGTTTGGGCAGCTTTTTTCAACTTCCTGGCGTATTGGGTTTTTGGTTTGGGTGTTGCAAATACCGTTGCTAAAACAGCCGATACAAGCGAAATTACACTAGTTGTAATTCTTGCGGGTGTTGTTGCGGCGATTATTTGGAATTTATTCACTTGGTGGCAGGGGATTCCTTCCAGTTCCTCACATACTTTAATTGGTGGTTTTGCCGGTGCAGCGATCGCTCACGCCATTTCTTTGCATGGATTTTCGGATTATTCGGTAGTTCAGGACGGAGCGCAGGTTACTAAACATTGGTACGATGTGGTGTCATGGTATAAGGCCGGAAAAGATGGAGGAATGCCTTCCGGAGTGATAATCATTATTGCATTTATTGTGCTTGCCCCTTTGTTGGGAGCTTTGATTTCGTATTTCATTTCCATTTGGTTGTTATATTCTTCGAAGAAAAGTATATATCCTAAGTTGTTTACCATTGCATTGATGATAGCATCAATTTGGTTTATTTATGGTGAAATGGTACCGTTTGATAAAATCGAAAAACCACGTTTTGAATCTCATTTTTGGAGCATTATATTTGAATCCCATAATATAAAATGGTTTTTGGTGGCATTCATTATATTGTCTATTTCAGTTTTTACGCTAATATTCAGTAGTTTAAATTTGAATAGAGCAGACGCTGTTTTGAGAAAAATGCAATTACTTTCATCGGCAGCTTTTAGTTTGGGTCACGGAGGTAATGATTCACAAAAAGTAATGGGAATTATTGCTGCGGCTGTGGCTGTTTATATTAAGACTACAGGTGTTGATATTATTAGTTTGCCGGAATGGCTTCAGGTAGTATTACCAGACGATGACAAAGGAATAAAAGGGGTAATGCCAGAATGGATTCCATTAGCATGTTATACGGTAATTGCCTTAGGGACATTGAGTGGCGGTTGGAAAATCGTAAAAACAATGGGGTCTAAAATTACCAAAGTTACATCTTTTGAAGGTGTTGCGGCTGAGACAGCCGGTGCTTTGACACTTTATTTTACGGAGCATTTTAAAGTTCCTGTAAGTACAACCCACACTATTACGGGGTCAATTATCGGTGTTGGATTAACCAAAAGGGTTTCTGCTGTACGCTGGGGTGTTACTATAAGTTTACTTTGGGCGTGGGTATTGACCATTCCTGTTTCGGCTTTATTGGCAGCTTTATGTTACTACTTCTTGTGTTTATTCTTCTAGAAATTACACTTAATTATATAAAAAAACCATTCGGAAACGAATGGTTTTTTTATGCTTTTATATCTCTTTTTTTTGCCAAGTTTACTACAAACTTAATTCCATTTCATATTGTTTGATATAGACTTCAAGTCCTAAATTTGATAAAAAATGATTTGTGTTTAATGAATTGACGGGGATGTTAATTAATGAAAATTCTTTTTCGTTTTCTCCTGTGATATATTGAAATAACTGTTTCCCCACACCCTGATTTCTGTAGTCTTTATTTACTGCAAATTGTTGAATTCTGTTACTGTTTGGATTGTAAATTAAATAACCAATTAGCGAATTGGCATCAAAGGCGCCAATCCTAATGTTTAAATGGCTTATGTTTTCTGCAGCGTTAATTGAATTTTGCCAAGTTGGATTCCAATCCCAAAATGACTTTTGTAATTCCCAGTCGAAATTTTTTAAAGGAAGAATTTTAAATTTTGATTTGATTTCAGATTTTACATGACCTTTATAACAATTAAGTTCTCTGATTATTTCAAAGCCTATTTTTTTATAGGTTCTAAATGCAATTTCATTCTCAGTAATAACTTCAAGTTTTATTTTGGTAACGTTTTGTTTTTTTAGTTTTGGAATAATGTGTTCAAATAATTTAATTGTTACTTTATTACCTCTTTTTTCAGGAATAACTCCAATACCAGCATTATAAGCAATTTTATTTCCATTAATAAAATCAAAACCGTTAAGAATGAAGCCTATTAATTGATTGTCTTCAAAAGCTCCAACAGAATATTCTAATTTGATATTATCACTTTTAATCTTATCTTTTAATTGTTCTTTTGTGATTTTAAATGGAACAATATAATCTGAAAAGGATTGATTAAATACAGTTACTAACTCGTCTATTTCTGTATCTTGTAGTGATTTTATCTCCATTTTTTGATAACTATTTAGAGGATAGGATTAAGGTGTTTTATTTAGTTTATTCTGTTCAAATTTTTATGGGCTCGTTTACGTTTGTAATGCGTTTGTCTTAAATTCTTCTCTCCAGAGATGATACTAATGT
Organism: Flavobacterium aestivum; assembly: GCF_026870175.2. NCBI lineage: Bacteria > Pseudomonadati > Bacteroidota > Flavobacteriia > Flavobacteriales > Flavobacteriaceae > Flavobacterium > Flavobacterium aestivum. The sequence continues at coordinate 2,913,574 of NZ_CP113977.2, forward strand.
TTCCATCAACTTCAAGCATTGCAAGTTTTACATCAGAAAAATGTTCAACACCGTGTTCACGCATGGCTTCTTTTAATTCATCTGATGTAATGCTTAATTCACTTAAAATATTAAAATCTAAGTTTCCGTTATGAATTAGTATTTGAGGCTTTTGGAACATGAAATCATTGAGTTTTTTATATTTGAACAGTACTTTTTTCAATATAAAATTAATTATAAAAAGTACTGTTGCAGCTGCTAAACCTCCCCAAAGAGTTGTATTACTCCCCACCATGGCATTTTGAACAGAATTGCTTATCAGTAAAATTAAAATGACATCAGCAGTATTAAGTTGTGATAATTCTTTCTTGCCAAATACACGCAAAGCAATAACCATAAATAAATATACGGCTGTGCTTCGGATGATGATGTCTAAGTAGGGATTCATTTATTTTAGATTTTTAGACCTTGCTCTTTGCTCTTTTATTTTATCTTAAAGTTCTTCTCGATAGCTTTGATCATTTCTCCAGCAATATCCTTATTGGTAGCTCCTTCAATTCCTTCTAGCCCCGGAGAAGAGTTAACCTCGAGCAATAGAGGTCCTTTTGCTGAACGAATTATATCTACACCAGCTACTTTTAAATCCATTGCTTTTGCGGCCTTTATAGCTATTTTTTTTTCTTCTGATGTGACTTTTATTATAGATGCCGTTCCGCCTAGATGAATGTTGGCTCTAAATTCGCCAGGCATCGCTTCTCTTTGAATTGCAGCAACCACTTTACCATCAATTACAAAACAACGAATATCTTTACCATTGGCTTCTTTGATGAATTCCTGGACTAGAATATTAGCATTAAGGCTTTTAAAAGCATTGATAACACTCTCTGCAGCTTTTTTTGTTTCGGCTAGAACTACTCCTTTTCCTTGAGTGCCTTCTAATAATTTTATAATTAGGGGTGATCCACCAACCATTTTTATCAAGTTGTCAGTATCTAAAGGTGAATTAGCAAAACCTGTTGTTGGAATATCAACACCATGATTCAGTAATAATTGTAAAGAGAATAATTTGTCTCTGGATTGTGTAATGGCGGTTGATGAGTTTAAACAGAAAACTTTTAGCGCTTCAAACTGCCTTGTTAATGCACAACCATAAAAGGTAATACTAGGTCTGATTCTAGGGATAATGGCATCAAATTGATTTAATATTTTCCCGCCACGATAGTGAATTTCGGGAGTTTTTGCATCTAGTTTCATGTAGCATTCCTTGATGTTGAGGAAGTGCATTTCGTGCCCTCGCATTTCTCCTGCTTCCATGATTCTTTTGTTGCTGTAAAGCTCAGGATTGCTGGCTAAAAGCCCAATTCTTAAACCAGAACTTGCTTTTTCTGAGTTTACATATAATGCAGCAAGACTTTCTGAAGTCGGTTGTCCTAAAAGGTATTTTTGCTCTGGATCAACAAGAATTCTTCCGCTCATGGCTTCACGTCCCAAAAGCATTCTAAATCCCATTGAATCTCTATTAGTCAATGTCATTTCGATTGGCCATTTGGAATCACCTATAGCAAGATTAGTTAAGATAACATAGCGATGTTCTCTAAAACCACTAGAGCTTTTTACGATACGTTTGCCTACCAAGGGTGCTTCGCAATGGATAACAGTTTTTATATTATTCTGAATAGGATTGATGTCAAATTTTACCCAATTGGCATCGTTTTTTATGAATGGCGCAATGTTGATGGCATGCAAAGCTGATGTTTTCGCACCAGAATCAACACGAGCTTTGATAGTTGGTATTCCTAATTCTGGAAATGAGCACCATTCTTCGCTACCCAGTATAACTTTATTTTGAAGCATAAATTAATTTTAGTTTGGTCTATTTTTGAATTATCAAAAGTAGATATTTGTTTTTTAAAAAAATGAGAATTCTTTATAAACTATAAACCCGTTATGTTATTAAAACGTAACGGGTTTGTTATTAAAATAGATTATTGAATTTATTGATTGGTTGCCTCTCCTGTTTTGTGAATACTAACAGTTAATTCTTGTGAACCTTCTTCAATATCCATGAAAATTTCGTCACCAGAAGTAATTTTTGAAGTGATAATTTCTTCAGCAAGTGCGTCTTCTACGTATTTTTGAATAGCTCTTTTTAGAGGTCTTGCACCAAATTGTTTGTCAAATCCTTTGTCAGCGATAAAAGCTTTCGCTTTTTCTGATAAGGTTAATTGGTAACCTAATTCTTTAATACGATCATATAATTTTTTCAATTCAATTTCAATGATCAAATTGATGTGCTCTTTCTCTAAAGTGTTAAAGACAATTACATCATCAATTCTATTCAAGAACTCAGGAGCAAAAGTTTTTTTCAAAGCATTTTCAATGATACTTTTTGAATTGTCATCAGCTTGGGCAATTTTAGCAGCTGTGCCAAATCCAACACCTTGTCCAAAATCTTTTAATTGACGTGCTCCAACATTAGAGGTCATAATGATAATTGTATTCTTGAAATCTATTTTACGACCTAAACTATCAGTTAAATATCCATCATCTAGAACCTGAAGCATCATATTGAATACGTCTGGGTGTGCTTTCTCGATTTCATCAAGTAATACCACACAATATGGTTTTCTGCGAACTTTTTCGGTTAATTGTCCGCCTTCTTCATATCCAACATATCCCGGAGGTGCACCAACTAATCTTGAAATAGCGAATTTCTCCATGTATTCACTCATGTCAATTCGAACTAGAGCATCTTCAGAATCAAATAATTCTTTAGCAAGAACTTTGGCTAATTGTGTTTTACCAACACCGGTTTGTCCAAGGAAAATAAAAGAACCAATAGGACGGTTTGGATCTTTTAACCCAGCACGATTTCTTTGAATAGAACGGGCTATTTTCAAAACAGCTTCGTCTTGCCCAATTACTTTGTTTTGAATTAGTTCCGGTAATTTTGCTAGCTTGTTACTTTCTGTTTGTGCAATACGATTCACTGGAATTCCAGTCATCATAGAAACAACATCGGCAACATTGTTTTCGGTTACTAGTATTCTATTGTTTTTAGAGTCTTCTTCCCATTGTTCTTGTGCTATGGCAAGGTCTTTCTCTATTTTTTTCTCATCATCACGAAGTTTGGCTGCTTCTTCATATTTTTGTTTTTTAACAACCAAATTTTTCAATTCACGGACTTCTTCTAATTGGCGTTCCAAGTCCAAAATTTGTTTTGGAACATCAATATTGGTAATGTGTACTCGTGATCCGGCTTCGTCTAATGCGTCAATAGCTTTGTCCGGTAAAAAACGTTCAGACATATAACGATTAGTTAACTTAACACAAGCTTCAACAGCTTCTGGTGTGTAAGTTACGTTATGATGATCTTCGTATTTGTCTTTAATATTGTTTAAAATAGTTATTGTTTCCTCTACAGAAGTTGGTTCTACAATAACTTTTTGGAAACGTCTTTCAAGTGCTCCATCTTTTTCGATATATTGACGGTACTCGTCTAACGTTGTGGCCCCGATACATTGAATTTCACCTCTTGATAAAGCAGGCTTGAACATATTTGATGCATCAAGTGAACCAGTAGCTCCACCAGCACCAACTATAGTATGAATTTCATCTATGAATAGAATGATATCGTCATTTTTTTCAAGTTCATTCATTACTGCTTTCATTCTTTCTTCAAACTGACCACGGTATTTAGTGCCAGCAACCAGACTTGCTAAATCAAGCGTTACTACTCGTTTGTTAAATAAAATACGAGACACTTTTTTCTGAATGATTCGTAGAGCAAGACCTTCGGCAATAGCAGATTTACCAACTCCAGGTTCTCCAATTAATAAAGGGTTGTTTTTTTTGCGACGACTCAAAATTTGAGATACACGCTCAATCTCTTTTTCACGCCCAACAACTGGATCTAGCTTGCCTTCTTCCGCCATTTCTGTTAAATCTCTCCCAAAATTATCAAGTACAGGAGTTTTGGATTTTTTATTTGATTTATTGGCAGGGTTATTGAAATTACCTTCTTTAAGACTGTCATCTTGTCCTGAATCATCATTGTATGATTCGTTTCTTGGCAGGTTTTCTAAAAAATCGTCTTCGTTTGGAGTCATATTTAAATACTGTTCTTTAGCTACATCATAATCTATTTTAAGTTTATTCAGTAGCTTGGTTGTAGGATCGTTTTCATTTCTTAAGATGCACAATAATAAATGTGCTGTACTTATAGAAGAGCTTTGAAAAACTTTAGCTTCTAGAAAAGTAGTTTTTAAGGCACGTTCCGCTTGACGGGTAAGATGTAGATTTTTTTTCTCTATGCTTACCTCATGGCTAGGACTTGCTGGGCTAAGGATTTCAACCTTTCGTCTTAAATGGTCTAAATCAACAGAAAGGTTATTCAGAATATGGATTGCTTTTCCATTCCCGTCCCTTAAAATACCAAGCATCAAATGTTCAGTACCTATAAAGTCGTGTCCTAAACGTAAAGCCTCTTCTTTGCTATAGGTTATCACGTCTTTTACTCTCGGTGAAAAATTATCATCCATAATTTCTATATAATTGTTTATTGTAAATTTAGTGAATTAGTATTTGAAAAACAAAAACCATACCTACTAATAACTGCTTATGCTAATTGACAAAAAAATGATGAAATTAAAGTTAAATAAGACTTAAAATTATTAACGAAAAGTCAACATTTGTTTGTTAATAAATCGAGTAAATTTACAATGTATTATAGGTGTAATTTTATCGAGAAAGGTTATATTAGCGGGATTTTTTAAAACAAAATAATTTTAATCTAAGAATATATTATGTCTGAAGGAGAAAAGTTAATTCCTATTAACATTGAAGATGAAATGAAAACAGCTTACATTGATTATTCAATGTCGGTTATTGTATCAAGAGCGCTTCCTGATGTTAGAGATGGCTTGAAACCAGTGCATCGAAGAGTACTTTATGGAATGCATGATTTGGGAGTTAATTCAAGATCTGCCCACAAAAAGTCTGCAAGAATTGTCGGGGAAGTTCTTGGTAAATATCACCCTCACGGAGATACCTCTGTTTATGATGCCATGGTTCGTATGGCGCAAGAATGGAGCATGCGTTATTTATTGATCGATGGTCAAGGTAATTTTGGTTCTGTAGATGGAGATAGTCCTGCAGCGATGCGTTATACTGAAGCTAGAATGCGTAAGATTTCTGAAGAAATTTTGGCGGATATAGATAAAGAAACTGTAGATTTTAAATTAAATTTTGATGATACATTAGAAGAGCCGACAGTTATGCCGACTCGTGTTCCTACCTTATTAATAAATGGAGCAACAGGAATTGCAGTAGGTATGGCAACTAATATGCCTCCTCACAACTTAACCGAAGTAATAAACGGTACATTGGCATTTATGGATAATAATGACATTGAAGTTGATGAGTTGATGACGCATATTAAAGCTCCGGATTTTCCAACCGGAGGTATTATATATGGATACGAAGGAGTTCGTGAAGCATTCAAGACTGGTAGAGGTAGAGTAGTAATGCGTGCCAAAGTTGGTTTTGAAGAGGTAGATGGCCGTGAGAGTATTGTTGTTACCGAGATTCCTTATCAAGTTAATAAGGCAGATATGATTAAGCGTACTGCTGATTTAGTAAATGAAAAGAAAATTGATGGTATAGCGAATATTCGTGACGAGTCAGATAGAAATGGTATGCGTATCGTTTATATCTTGAAGCGTGATGCTACTCCAAATGTGGTTTTAAATACACTTTATAAGTTTACTCAATTACAGTCTTCTTTTAGTGTAAACAATATTGCCATTGTAAATGGTCGTCCTCAAATGTTGAATCTGAAAGATCTGATTCATTATTTTATAGAACACCGTCATGATGTGGTAATTCGCAGAACTCAATTTGAGTTGAAAAAAGCGGAAGCAAGAGCACATATATTAGAAGGTTTAATTATTGCTTCTGATAATATTGACGAAGTTATTGCTTTAATCAAAGCTTCGAAAAGTACAGAAGAAGCAAGAGATAAATTAATCGAAAGATTTAATTTATCGGATATTCAATCTCGTGCTATCGTAGAAATGCGTTTGCGTCAATTAACAGGTCTTGAACAAGATAAGTTAAGGTCAGAGTACGAAGAGGTTATGAAGTTAATAGAGCATTTAAAAGCTTTATTAGCTGATGTTAATTTAAGAATTGCTTTGATAAAAGAAGAGTTAACAGAAATCCGTGATAAATACGGTGATGAACGTCGTTCTAAAATTGAATATTCTGGAGGAGATGTAAGTATAGAAGATTTGATTGCAGATGAAAATGTTGTAATTACTATTTCGCATGCAGGGTATATTAAGCGTACTAATCTTTCTGAATATAAAACACAAAATAGAGGAGGAGTTGGTCAAAAAAGTGCAGGAACCAGAGATCAAGATTTCTTGGAGCACATGTTTGTGGCAACTAATCATCAATATATGATGTTCTTTACTCAAAAAGGAAAATGTTTCTGGATGCGTGTTTATGAAATTCCGGAAGGAAGTAAAACGGCTAAGGGTAGAGCGATTCAGAATTTAGTGAATATTGAGAGTGATGATAAAGTGAAAGCTTTTATTTGTACTCAAGATTTAAAGGATAAAGATTATATCAATAGTCATAATTTAGTTATGGTGACCAAACAAGGTCAGGTTAAGAAAACTTCTTTAGAGAAGTATTCTAAGCCTAGGGTAAATGGTGTTGCTGCAATTACAATTAAAGAAGGTGACGAATTACTTGAGGCTAAATTGACGAATGGTGAAAGTCAAATCATTTTGGCAGTTAAATCAGGTAAATTAGTTCGTTTTGAAGAAACCAAAACTCGTCCGATGGGAAGAACAGCATCAGGAGTTCGTGGAATCACTCTTAAAGATGATACTGATGAAGTGATCGGAATGGTAACTGTAAATGATATGAACAGTGAAATTCTTGTAGTTGCTGAAAATGGTTATGGTAAACGTTCAAGTCTTGATGAATATAGAATAACCAATCGTGGAGGTAAAGGTGTGAAAACACTTAATATTACTGAGAAAACAGGAAAACTTATCTCAATAAACGCCGTTACTGATGCAGATGATTTAATGATTATCAATAAATCTGGTTTGACTATTAGAATGGCGGTTGAGGATTTAAGAGTAATGGGAAGAGCTACTCAAGGTGTTAAATTAATAAACATCAAAGGGAAAGATTCTATTGCAGCTGTAACTAAAGTAATGAAAGAAGAGGAAAAAGAGGTAGTACTTGACGAAGATGGGAATGAAATTGAGGTTGAAATCGAGCGAGTAAAACCTGTTTTGGAAGTTCTTGAAGACGAAGGTGCAACCGAAGAAGATGAAGATGAGGATGAAGACGAGGAAGTTGAAGAAGATGAATCTGACGAAGACGATTCAGATGACGATGCTTAATTAAGTAGCAATAAAAAAAATAAATATAAAATAGATTAATATGAAAAATCGATATGTAATAATAGCGTCAGCATTATTTTTATCAGTAGCAAGTTTTGCTCAAAAAAATGAAATAAAAGCTGCTGAAAAAGCAGTGAAAGGTGGTAAGTCAGATGAGGCAATCACTATTTTAACTGGTGTAGAGCATCAGGTTGTTAATGCTCCAGATGCTGATAAAGCGCAATATTATTTTGTTAAAGGAAATGCGTATTTTGATTTGGCAAATAAAAATGTTGAGGCTGATAAGAACTTAAGTGAAGCTGCAAAAGCATACAAAGAATTATTGGAGATTGAAAAAGCTTCAGGGAAAGTTAAGTATTCTACTCAGGCAGCTGCTTCAATTACTGATATAAAAGGGAAATTGATTAATGGTGCGATTGCAGATACAAAAGCTGATAAAAATGCAGAAGGTGCCAAAAAATTATATGATGCCTATTTGTTAGAGAAAAAAGACACTATTAATCTTTATTACGCAGCATCTACTTATGTAAGTGCAAAAGATTATGATAATGCTCTTAAGTTGTATGAAGAATTAAAGTCATTGAATTATTCTGGAAAAGCTAATTACTTTTATGCAGTAAATAAGGTAAATGGTCAGGAAGATTTTTTCAATACGGCAGCAGATAGAGATAGATTGGTGAAAATGGGAACTCATGAAAAACCAAGAAATGAGGCTGTGCCTTCAAAAAGAGGCGAGATATATAAAAATATTGCTTTAATTTATGTACAGCAAGGAAAAATGGATGCGGCTAAAAAAGCGGTTTCTGATGCTAGAAAAGCAAATCCAGATGATACTTCATTGATATTGACAGAGGCTAATTTATATCTTGAGGCAAAAGATATGGATACTTACAAGAAATTAATTGCTGAAGCATTACAGAAAAATCCAAATGATGTAGACTTAATATTCAATTTAGGTGTTGTTAGTGCATCAGCAAAGAACTTTACTGAAGCTGAAAAGTTTTATAACAGAGTTATAGAGTTAGATCCTAAATATATCAATGCTTATATTAATATGGCTGCAATGAAGTTAGATGGTGAAAAACCAATCATTGATGATATGAATAAATTAGGTACTTCTGCTGAAGATATGAAGCGTTATAATGTGCTAAAGAAGAAAAGAGAAGACTTGTTTAGAAGTACTATTCCTTATTTAGCTAAAGCGGTTGAGTTAGCTCCTGAAAATGTTGATGTTGCTAAAACATTATTAAATGTTTATAGTGCATTAGAAATGACAGCAGAATATAAAGCTTTGAAGGCTAAAATGTAGTTTTCATATTTTGATAAAAAAGAAGTCCTGCTCAAATAATTTTGAGCAGGACTTCTTTTTTTGACGATCTTATCTTTTGAAATGTTTATGAGGTTTGTGTGTTAAAATATACAGTTTTTTCTTAATTAAAAATAGTATGTTATATTTAGATTAATTTTTCTTTAAAATTCATTTGTGTAATCAAAATTTAATTCTATTTTTAGGCTTAATATGTTTTATTAATAAAATATTAATTGATAAAAAAACGATGTAGTTTGAATATTGTTAAATATATATTTTATTTTTAAAGACATTATGAAATTTTTGAGCCGTGATTTTTTAACTTACAAAAAAATAATTTATGACATAAAAATACTTTAAAGTTACTTCGATTACTTATTCTCCTAAAGAACTAAATAAGTAAAATGAAAATAGGAAGTTCATCCCAAAATGTTTTAGCGATATCTTAAAATATTTAAAATCTCTTTTTTAAATTCTATTTATTAGTTATTGAAATATTTTTTATAGTTTTTAATCTTAATTGAAAAAAATCTATTGATTTATTTTAAAGTAAAGCGCCCCCAGAATCTTGTTTTAATAATTAAACCAAAACCAATGAAAAGAAAATTTGTAATGCTATCAATAGTGTTATTGATAAATGCAGGAATCTATGCCCAAAAAAGTCAAATTAAAGGAGCTCAGGTAGAGTATGATGGAGGTAGGTATCAACAAGCGTTTGGTATCTTAAAATCCTCAGAATACCTTGTTTATAATTCTACAGATGAAGAGAAATCTGATTTTTATTTTTTGAAGGGAAATGTATTGAAGGCTATGGCTGGAAAAAATATTGATGCAGTAAAGAATATGGCATTAGCCGGTGAAGCATATCAAGATTTGATAAAAGCTGAATCTGAATCCGGTAAATTTAAGTATACTATGCAGGCTAATGTGGCAATTAGAGAAATAAAGTCTATATTAATGAATGGGGCTGCTACTGATTTTAAAGCTGGTAAGTTTAATGAAAGTTCCGACAAAAGTTATAGTGTGTATTTATTTGATAAAAAAGATACTCTGAATTTGTATAATGCAGCTTCATCTTCTATGTCTGCAAAAAATTATGATAATGCTCTAAAATATTATGAAGAGTTAAAGAAGATTAATTATTCTGGAAAAGGAATGGTTCTTTATGCTACAAATAAGAAAACAAAAGCTGAAGAATCTTTTGTGTCAACTAGTGTTAGGGATGAAGGGATTAATTCAGGAGCTTATGAAAAGCCAAGAAATGCTGTGTCAGCTTCTAAAAGAACTGAGATAAACAAAAACTTAGCATTTCTTTATCTTGAAAAGAACGATGCGGTTAAAGCTGAAATGTGTTATAATAAAGTTCTTGAAGCGGAGCCTAATTATATTGATGCATATATAAATATAGCTTATTTAAGATTAGAATCTAAAAAGACATTGACAGATCAGATGAATAATCTAGGAAATTCTCCTGCAGATATGCAGCAGTATGATAAGCTGAAGACCAAAAAAGATGATTTGGTTAAAAGTGTGATTCCTTATCTTAAAAAAGCGCTAATGATTGAGCCTAAAAATCAAGATGTGGCTAAATCTCTTTTGGGAGTTTACAGATCATTAGATATGACGGCGGAATATAATGAGCTAAAAGCTAGATTTTAGTTCGGTTTAAATAAAAATGAAAAAGGGGACAAAATTTAATTTTGTCCCCTTTTTTTAAATTATTTTTTTAATTACCCGAAGTTTATGAGTGTGTTTGTTTGTGTCGGTATTGTAAATTCCTAAATGATCTAAACGATCGATTCTTACTTTGCCGCTAGCGTGAATAATATAATTGTTTTCCATAATTATACCAACATGTGTAATATTACCTTCATCATTGTCAAAAAAAGCTAAATCGCCTGGTTCACTTTCTTCAATAAAACTTAAAGCTTCGCCTTGCGTAGCTTGCTGTGATGCATCGCGTAATAGTTTGTAGCCATTGAGTTTGTAAACCATCTGGGTAAAACCAGAGCAGTCAATGCCAAATGGTGTTTTTCCTCCCCAAAGATAAGGGGCGTTTAAATACATAAAGGCTGAGTTCAATAAGGATTTTTTAGGTTTAATTCCGCTTGTTTTTGTGCCTTCAAAATCAAAATTAGAAGTGTTTATTTCACTATAGTTCAAAAAGGATAGTGATGACCCAAGAGGGATAGGAATTAATGAGTTTGATGGAGTTGTAATATATTCTATTAAATCGGCATTTAGAATTATTGCATCCGTTGATAACTGTTTAAAATTTGATTCAGTAATTTCTTGAAATTGTTTAGTGTCTATCCAGCCTTCATAATTGTCAAATTGTATTCTAATACGAGACCATTGTTTAGATTGTTCTAAAACTTCAAAATGTTCACCAAATAAAACTTGAGAAACAATTTCGCTTTTATCACTGGCTTCAGCTCGAAGGGGTATTATGGCTAAATTACAAATTCCGAACATTTATATAAATTAGAAATTAAAAATACGAATCAAAAATTACTGTAAAAATAGTAATTTTCGATTCGTATTTATTTAATAATTTCAATTTTCTTTGAAAGAAGGGGTGTTAGATGTTTCTTTCGATAACAAATGCAGATGCACCTCCACCGCCATTGCAAATTGCAGCAGCGCCATATTTAGCATTGTTTTGCTCTAATACGTTCAATAAAGTAACTATTATGCGCACTCCAGAGCATCCTAGAGGGTGACCTAAAGAAACAGCTCCTCCGTTAACATTAACCTTGTTATTGTCAAGTCCAAGTATTTTTGAATTGGCTAATCCAACTACAGAAAAAGCTTCGTTAAATTCGAAATAATCGATTTCGTCAAGAGTTAAGTTAGCCTTAGCTAATGCTCTTGGTATTGCTTTTGCGGGGCTTGTTGTAAACCATTTTGGTTCTTGAGCAGCGTCAGCATATCCTTTTATGTAAGCTAGAGGTTTTAAACCTAAACTAATGGCTTTTTCTTCGCTCATTAATACAACTGCTGCAGCACCATCATTGATAGTTGAAGCATTTGCAGCTGTAACTGTTCCTTCTTTTGTGAATACTGCGCTTAAGTTTGGGATTTTTTCTAATGAAACATTAGTAAATTCTTCGTCTTTTGAAATAATAATTGGTTCACCTTTTCTTTGAGGAACCGCTACTGGAACAATTTCGTTGTCAAATTTACCTTGACTCCAAGCTGTAGCTGAACGCTCATACGATTGGATTGCAAATTTATCCTGTTCTTCTCTAGTAATATTGTATTCTGTAGCACATAAGTCGGCAGAAACCCCCATTGCATTATTGTCATATGCATCAGTTAGTCCGTCTTTTTGTAATCCGTCAACCATAGTGTTTGGACCAAACTTTGTGCCATTTCTTAAATTCATATAGTGTGGAATCATACTCATGTTTTCCATTCCTCCTGCAACTACAATTTCGGCATCTCCGCACTGAATGGCTTGAGCGCCTAGCATTACAGCTTTCATTCCTGAAGCGCAAACTTTATTAACTGTTGTGCAAGCTACTTCAACAGGAAGTCCTGCGTAAATTGCAGCTTGACGAGCTGGAGCTTGTCCTGTTCCGGCCTGTACTACATTACCCATAAAAACTTCGTCAACTAATTTTGGGTCTAATTGTATTTTGTCTAATGCTCCTTTAATTGCAGCAGCTCCTAATTTAGGTGCAGTAACTGTAGACAATCCTCCCATAAAACTGCCGATAGGTGTTCTAACTGCAGAAACGATAACAACTCTTTTGCTCATGTTTATTATATGTTGATTTATATAGCAAATTTAAACTTTTTTTAGTATATTAAAATTATTCAAGGATTTAAATTAAGATATATTTAATTAATTAGTGTTTTATTCTTTGTTTTTAATTAAATCATTAAAAAGAGTTTATTTGTTAATGTTACAATCCAAAGATGATTTGGGAATTAGTATTTGTTTTTGATTTTTAAGAAATGGTTAATTTGCCTGTTCTTTTGCATTCTTACTTTGATATTAATATATAATCGTTTCAAATGCTTTCGAGATGAAGTTTGAAAATGAGTAGGAGTTTCTTTAATAAGTGAAGTTAAGGTTAATTGTTTTTTTAATCTCTCGCTAGCTATGATTAAGCATAAATGAGTCGAATTTATTACATTTGAAGCATTGTTGCCTTTTTATGTGAGTTTTTTTATTAATTCTATGTGTTTGATAGTGAAGTATTTTTAAAAAAATATTAAAAAATATTAAAAAAAAGTGTCGAAATACTTGTGAGAAGTCTAAAGATGTCTTAAATTTGCAACCGCAAAACAGGACACGTTTCCTAAAGAGTTTTGAAGGTTTTTGGAGAGGTGCCAGAGCGGTAATGGAGCAGATTGCTAATCTGTCGACGAGTAATCGTCGCCAGGGTTCGAGTCCCTGTCTCTCCGCATATTTTCTTAATGTTAAGAATTTTAGCAAAATTCAAATACCAAGGGTATTTTCATAAAGGATATGTATAATATTGAATTTTCGGGGTGTAGCGTAGCCCGGTTATCGCGCCTGCTTTGGGAGCAGGAGGCCGCAGGTTCGAATCCTGCCACCCCGACAAATTGAAATAATGGACGCATAGCTCAGCTGGATAGAGCACCTGCCTTCTAAGCAGGCGGTCGAAGGTTCGAATCCTTCTGCGTTCACTTAAAAACCCACTGAATCCAGTGGGTTTTTTGCGTTTTATACTTTTTGTGTTTTTTATTTTCCTACTTTTACCACGATAAAACGAGCTTTTTTAAGAGAAAATCACAACTTTTTCACAACTCAACATTTTATATCATGGTAATTGAAATTAAATTATTGACGGCTAAAAAAGAAACTCCTGAAGGGTTTCCTTTGGCGGTGCAGATTGCGCATCAAAACAAACGTAAAACAAAAAACATTGCTTTTTGTAAAGAGAAACATTTTATTCAGGACGGGAAAACTATTTCTGAAAAGCATCCTGATTACGATGTTTTGGCGCCTATATTAATGGAGTTGAAAATTAGGGCACGCAAATTGATTCTTAATGGGTATAATGATGTTGAAAAAGTGTATCAAGAATTATTTGCGGTTGATTTTTCGCAAATTGGATTTATTGATTTTGCTGAAGGATTGATTGCTGAAATGAAAGATGTGGCTGAAAAAGTGGGTAAACATGATTTGAAGGCTAAAAATAAGCTGCTTGGAAATGTGCGATGTTATGAAAATGTGATCGCGCAATTTGAGAATTTTGGCAAAAACGTGACTTTGCAAAATTTGGATTATTCTATTTTAATGGCGTTTAAGAATTATAATACCGGTATAGGGAATTCTAAGGCTACGGTTCATTTGTATTTGCGAACTTTGCGGGCTATATATAATAAGGGAATCCTGAAGCATAAATTTGCAGATGAAAAGCCATTTACTGGGGTTTTTGATGGTTTAAAAACTCGCTCGTATGATTCTAAGAAAAAGTACTTGGATCGTGATGCTTTGGGGAAACTGGAGCAATTGGATTTAAAGAGTGCAAAACAAAAGTATGTAGATTTATTTTTGTTGCAGTTCTATTTTGGTGGCTGCGACTTGATAGATTTGTATTATCTTAAAAAAAGACAAATACGTAAAGGGCGCATTGTTTTTGATCGCACTAAAACAAATACTGGTACCCGAATTGATTTGAAAGTGCATCCGAAAGCTCAGGCTATTTTGGATAAATATACAGGTGAGGCTGATTGGTTGTTTCCTTGGAAAAAAGAAAATGAATCTTATATTACTTTTCGTGGAAACTACCAGCGGGATATTGTTTTAGTGCAAAAAGCTGAAAAAATTGAAGTGTCACCAGATGATGGAAATTTGGGTATAAAAGTGGCTCGCCATACTTTCGCGAATTTGGCAAAAACGCTGAATATTGATACTGATGTTATTCGTGAGTTAATGGGGCACGAACGTGATGATGTTGATAATTATTATAAAGACAAGTATCCCGAAGCTGTTCGGGACAAAGCTCTATTTGATATTATTGGGTAATGAATGGGTTTTTAATTTCTCCAGTTTCTAAGGCTGCTTCATAGTCGATATAAACAGATGTGCCATAACCGCCGAATAAGGTGTAAATCTTATAGCCGCGGGTTGGGTTGCCGACTGATTTTATTTTAGAAACTACAACTTTGTTGTTTGATAAAAAAGAAGCAACGTGTATGTTTCCTTGTGTTAAAAAAGTAAATTCCTGTCCCATCGGGTAGCCTATATTAATTGTGTCCCCAATTTTGATTAGATTACCTGATTTGGTTTGGTATTCTGTAAATTTCCCTTCTTCCTTGGTTTTGTTATAAATCGCTTTTTGTGCGCTGCAAAATGATGTTGCAAAAAATAGTGTTAGAATTAAATTTCTCATATCTAAAGTTTTATTTCTTCAAATATAAGCTTTTTTCTATAAATTATTTTTGTGATTATGTTCGGCTGATTTTATGATGCTGATTTGTGTTTTTAGTAGCTCTATTATTTTTAATTGGTGGCTATAATCTTGTTTTTGATCTTTCAAAAGTTTGATAGTGTCCATTCTTACTTTTATTTCTTCTTCTATTTCAAGTATTTTTTTTCCATATCCGGTGGTTGTGGGTTTGTATTGTTCTCTTTCTTCATTTACAAAATCTACATTTTCGCTTTGTAGAATATTGTACAATAATTCTTTTTTCGATTCAGGTATTACTTCGCCTTTTTCGTAGTTTACAATGGTTTGTCTTGAAACCCCTATTTTTCCAGCTAATTCTGTCTGTGAGTAGCCTTTTTTCTTCCTTAATTCTTTAATATTCAAATCTTTCATAGGTTCTTTTTTTTGTGGTAAAATACTTAAAACTGTGTTAAAAATGTAAATTATTGTACAATTAATTTTAAAATGTAAAATATTGTACATAGATTTGTCTTGTCAAACAATGATAGATTGTACATCAATTTATGTGCCAAACTTGACAAGTCAAGACAAAGATATGAAAAATACAATATTAATAGAGCCTGTGGATGAAGATATGGCATTGCTGGCTACTGCGGTACTGATTTTAAACAACTTCAAGAAGATTGGTTTTGTTAAACGTGAATATTTTGTGGAGCTGATTATGGATGTTGATAAATCATATCATACACTGCCCGGTATGCAAAAGTTGAACAATTTTTGGGCTGGACGTGTGAAAGATGCTGAATTGAATAAGGATTTAGTGAAAATTTTTGAAGGGTTAAAAACATCGTAATTATGAAGCAAAATACTTATATCAACGCTAGTGATTTTATTGAATCCTTGCAATCTATGGGTTTGATTATTGTTTCGGCTCGTGAGTTTGAGGCTTCAAAAGATTTGGATCGCAAACGAATGATGCGTAAAAAAGCGCTCTCCTTAAAGGAAATTGTGGATTTCAAATTACTTCCGCTTAAAAGTAAAAAAGGGGTTGAAAGTTGGATTTCTAGGGGTAAGATTAAGTCTGATGAAATTTTTCAAGAACAAACGGGTCAAAAAAGAATAATGGTGTTAACATCTGCAATTAAAAGACTTGGATATGGTGATTAGTCAAGATGAACAAAGAGAAATAAACGAAATCGAGGTAAAGGAACCTCGTGTTGTAGTATGTCAAGAGGATAAGTTGTGTTGTCCTGAGGCTTTTTTTGAAATGATTGAACAATGTAAATTATGTGGCCGATGTCTATAGATGAAATAATGACTAGTGAAATTACCTTTTGGGTATTGTTTATTGCTGACGTTGTGTTGGGGTGTATCGTATTGCGCGGGTGTATTTGGTTTGTTGGATATCAGAGACAACGAAATAAGGTTTTTGCTGAAAGAGCTAAAAAGAGATTAGGGAATTTGAGTGATAATTTAATATAAATGTAAAATAATTGAATTATGAAAATTTATCAAAATAATTTGTTTGTGTGGTTGCTGATTTGGGAAACCAATCCAAAAAAAAGAAACTTAAATAATAAAGTGACTTTTTATTCTGATGCTGAAATAAGAGTTGGAGATATAATTATTAGTAATCCGGGAGATACAAGTGTTTCTTCTTATGAAGTACTTGAAATTATTGAAAATAGAAAAGGAAATGTAAAAGGCAAAATTCATTATGCCTGTCTTGTGAAATGGTGTGTAAATACGGTTCCTTTTTTTAAAGGAAAGGATTTGGAATTTACTGGTAAAGCTTTTGTAAAACTTGTTAATGGTTAAAATATGAAAACAATCACTTTTGATACAGTCCACGCGGAGAAATTGGAGTTAGCTATAAGTCTTGAATTTGGATGTAGGGTTTCTGAGATTGTAAGCCTTCGTGATTCATTGGTAAAGAAGGTGGTTGTTTTTATTTTGTCTAAAACTAAAAAATACGATGCGCGTGTTTTGGGGGCTAATTATCAGATTTCTTATTTGTATGTGCCAACGGTTATTACTGAAATGGAATATTTGATAAAAACGGTTCCTGGGTTTGAAATTAAAATTGAAAATGTTTATCAATTAATAGCTGAAAAATGAAAACATCAGAAGGATTTAAGGAAGTAATTAAAAATTATCTTGAGAAACGAGCTATAGAAGATGAATTGTTTGCGGTTACTTATAAGAAGGAAAATAAAAGCCTTGATGAGTGCTGTAGTTATATTATGGAGTGCGCTAAAAAAGGTGGTTGTGCTGGTTATTCGGATAATGAAGTTTTTGGTTGGGCGGTTCATTACTACGATGAAGATGATGTAAAAAATATCAAATCCGTAAGTGGAAAAGTGATTGTGAATCATTCCGTGGAACTTTCGGCAGAAGATAAGGTTAAGGCTACTGAGCGAGGTATGGAACTAGCGATAGAAGAAGCGAAATGTGAAGCTAAAAAAAATCTAGCAGGAAAAGTAAAGCTTTCTGAAGAAGAGAGGCGAGAAGCGAAACAGGTTGCTTTTCAAAAAGTTGTTTCTGATCAAAAAGAGAAACTGATCCTGAAAAAAACAAAGAAAAAAGAAGGTGTGATTGTGAATGAAGAAATAGATTTATTTAGCAGCTTATGATACCGAAAACTAGATTACAGTTAGAGGTTTGGAATCTTAGTAAAAACCTTTCTAAACCGGTTGAGCAAGAACCGTTTGTTATTTCAAGACATCATTTCTATTATACTACTCATTATAAAAACCTTGTTTGTTTGGAATGTAATCACTTATGGAAGCCTGAAATGGATCTTTGGAAAGAAGAAGCGATTGGTGTTGAATGTCCGGCATGCAATAAGAAATTAAATAAAATAACGATTAACAATGGTCAATTTACTAAAATAATAACATATTCTGTTGTCCAGGTGGTGGGTAGATTTCAGGTTATAAGATATTTTTCCTGTTGGAAGAGTATGTATAAAAACGAAAAACCAAGTTACCATTTTAGAAAATTATTTGAAGAATGGAAAGATTACGACAAAAACAAAGAAGTGGTTGTTGGTTTAAATACAACTTGGACCGGTGATGGTTTTAGTTCTTCAGGTTATGAAGTTAGGTATAATAATCGCAAATATGGACAAACGGAATATGATCGCTTTGTATCGGATTACAATTGTCCAGGAGCGGAATTTTTACCGAGATTTAATAAGTATGGTTTAGGTAATGATTTTCATAATTGCGATTGGAGATTGTTATTAAAAAAGCTTGAAATGAGTCCAAAAGTAGAAACTCTTTTGAAGGCAAAACAAAAAGAACTTCTTTTTTATGCTGTTCATAAAGATGAAAGATACCATTCGTATTGGTCTCAAATTAAAATTTTACTTCGTCATAAATACAAACTAAATGATGCTGGTATTTGGTATGATTATCTTCAGTTGCTTAAGGAATTTGGAAAGGATGTATCTAATCCAAAATTTATTTTACCGAAAAATCTTAAGAAGTCGCACAATGAATATGTTGCTAAAAAACAAGTAAAAATTGATAAAGCACGTGCGGAAAGAGAGATTAAGAGACAGGAAAGTGAACGGCTGAAGGCTGAAGCAGAAGAAGCATTAAAAAGCATTAAAGTAGAGGTCTTTAAGGATTTTATTATAAAGAAAGGAGATGTTTTAATAGTTCCGTTAATTGAAGATGAAGATGTTAAGGAAGAGGGTAAAATATTGAAACATTGTGTTCATGCAAATGGTTATCATAAAAAGCCTGGTATATTATTAATGTCTGCTCGAGTAAATGGTAAAAGGATTGAGACGATTGAAATATCCTTAGCTAGTTATTCAATTATACAATGCAGGGGGAAAGATAATGGTATAACGCAATATCATAATGAGATCATTGAAATAGTAAAGCGAAATATGGGTAAAATATCTCGTATGGTTGAAAGACAGAAGAAATTGAAGGGTTTGGACTTAAGTCTGAATAAACTTCAAATAGAAGCTGCATAAATCATTCTAATTAAAATTTAAAAAATTAATTAATGGCGAAACTAACCAAGCAAATTGTTCCTTTCGGAATGGTGCCAAATACGTTGTTAAACGATAATAAAATTTCGTTAAAAGCAAAGGGTTTGTTTGCTTTTATGCAGTCTAAACCTGATGGCTGGAATTTCTCTGTTGATAAAATTGCTTTTCAATGCAAAGAGGCTAAATCGAGCATTTCTGAAGGGTTGAAAGAGTTGGAAAATTTCGGGTATTTGATAAGAAAAAAGCAACAAACTGGTAATGGATTTGTTGTTGATTATCGTCTTTATTTTGATAATATTTCTGACAAGCCAATAGCCGATTTCCAATCGTTGGAAATCCAATCACTGAAAAATCCAATATTGGGAAATCCAATCATTGGGAAATCGGTAAATAATAGTAATAAAGATATAAGCAAGAAAGATAATAGTAAAAAAGAAGAAAGAGGGGATTCGCTCGCTTTTTTGGAAAATAATTATCCTTCAAGATTTGAAAGACTGATGATGCAATTTAAAAATCAAATTACTGACTTCGTCAAATTCTCGCAACTTTTTGAAGCAACTGTGTTGCAGGAAAAATTAGAGTATGATGGCGATGTTTTAGAAGGTCGTTTTATAAAGTTTGCGATTAACTGGGTGTCGAATCAAAATAAGTTTGATAAACCTGTGATTGAATTGAATCCAAATCAAAAAAAAGAAAAAATAGGAGGTTTTTAGTTTATGGATAAACAATTTATAGATAAAGGAAAATTACCACCAGCATGTGTTGAAATTGAAGATGCTGTGATTGGTTCTATGTTGTGTTTTCAAAATTCGGTTGACGAAGCATTGATGATTATTTCAAAGCCTGAAGTTTTTTATAAGGATTCAAATAAAAATGTTTTTACGGCGATTCAAAGTTTACATAAAGTTGGGAATCCAATTGATTTAATGACTGTATCGGCTGAGTTGAGAAAATTAGGTTTATCAGAAGCGACTGGAGGGGATTGGTATCTGATGGAATTATCGGGTAAAATAGCTTCGTCTGCTCACACCGAATACCACTGTAGATTGGTGTTGCAGAAATATATGGCGCGTCAAACGATATTGTTTTCAAGTCAAATAATTGCTTTGGCTTATGATGAAACAACAGATATTTTTGAATTAATGGGGCGTTGGCAAAAAGAGTTTGATAATGTTGTTGATTATATAAGCACGGGTCGTGATACTATGTCTTTTCCTGCTGCATTGCAGAATCTAAAACAAGAAGTTGAGTTGTTGACGGCGAATAAAGAAGAGGTTAAGTTGGTTGGTGTTCATACAGGATTTAGAAGGTTAAATAAGTACACAGGTGGTTATAGGAATCAAGAATTAATAATAATTGCGGCACGTCCTGGAATGGGAAAAACTGCTTATGTTTTGAAGTGTGCTATTGAAAATTGTAAGATTGGTGTTGGTGTTGGGTTTATTTCTTTAGAAATGAGTATGCAGCAGTTAACTGCTAGAGCGGTGGCGATTGATACTAATTTTCATTTGAAACAACTCCTTAAAACTGGATTTGAACATAAAGAATACTTTTCTACTTATACGCATCATCAGGAACGCATGAAAGAGTATCCTTTGTATATCGATGATAGTGGGAAAACGGATATATCTGATGTTGTGATTAAGATTAAAATACTGGTTCGAAAGTATGATATTAAAATAGCGATCATTGATTACTTGCAGTTGATGACTGACAGAACTGTAAAAGGAAACCGTGAAGCTGAAATATCGTCTATATCAAGAAGGTTGAAGGCATTGGCGAAAGAGTTGGATATTCCTGTGATTGCATTGTCTCAATTGTCTAGAGCTGTAGAAACTCGTGGGTCGAGTAAGAGGCCGATGCTTTCGGATTTGCGGGAGAGTGGAGCGATTGAACAGGATGCTGATATTGTGCAATTTCTTTACCGACCTGAGTATTATAAGATTGATATCGATGTTGATGATTATGATACGTCTATGCAACCACTTATAAGTGCTGGGGCTAATAGTGAAGTGATTTTCGCGAAATATAGAGGTGGTTCAACGAATACAACGTTATTGAAATGGATTGGTGATAAGACGAAGTTTGTTGATGTGGAGTGTGAAGATGATATGCGTGAAGATGTAGATGTTTATGAGGTTAAAGCGTTGCCTTGTGTTAGTCCTGCTGATGCTTTTGGTGAGCCTGAAAAGAGTAATAACGGGATAGATTTCTAATCATGGCAAATAAACCTAAAAAAGTAGTGAGAAGTTGGGTTCGGACTAAAGTTGCATTCGATCGTAAGATAAGCTACCAAAGCTTTTATAACGCTCGTAAGTGGCGCAATGTATCTAAAGCCTATCGTGAAGCAAATCCGATTTGTGAGTGCGAAGATTGTAATCGTGATGGTGTTGTAAGAAAAGCTGAAGTGTGTGACCACATAAAAGGCTTGGGTTATCTGTTGAGCAACGGGCTTGATCCGTATGATTGGAAAGAGTTGCAGAGTATGAGTCATGAGTGCCATAACAGGAAATCGGGAAGTGAGTCACATCGTGCAAAGAGGGGTATGGGGTAAATTCTCTAGCGGGCGCGCATGGCGTACATCGCTGTTTAGCTGGAATTTTACTCGGAGTGTTGTTTTAGGTAGGGGGGTCTAATGTATTAATAATTAAGTATATGTCTAATATGAAAATAATAACTGGTGATGGCGAGGTTGCCGAAGTAAATAAAAATCTCTATGTGATTTTAGATAAACTTCCTGCGCCAATTTCAAAATTTAATTTATCAAAAGATCAGATGTTTTGGTATAAATTTTTTGGACAACAATTAGTTGATACTAAAAAATTAACAAAGCCTGATTTGATTCATTTGCATCGTTTGGCGAAGTCTGTAGATTACTACATACAAGCGGAAGAAAAGATTTCTGATCTTGGTTTTGATGGTGGTTTAATACAAACTTTTAAAGGAGGTGCAACCAATGTTTCCGGCTATGTGACAATTCGTGAAAAAATGATAAAGGAAATAGACGAACTATCTAAGCACTTTGGATTTAGCTTTAAGGACCGTAGTAAGTTGGTTGAGATTAAAGCGACTGATCCAGCACAAGTCGATATGTTTGACCAGTTTTTAAAAGCAAATCACGGATAAGATTATATCTGCTGGAGCAATGCGATTAATCACTTAGTTACTAATCATTAAATTATATATTATGCCAAAAACAATATCACTTCATCAAATTGAAGATTTAGCAAAGGCCGAATGTAAAGACGCTATTTTGCTGCAAACCAATATTAAAACTGAATTACATATAATTCAAACGGAAAAAGAAACGATTATTAAATTTCCTTTTGGTAATAAATTCGACATAATTGATTAACTGTATTATAATTCATGAAAAATAATTAAATTATGGAATTTGAATATATTAAAAATTATTACAAAGTACCCGCTGATATGTTCAGAGAAGTTTTGGTAAATGGTAAGAAAGGAGTTATTACCAAAGATCAAGGTAATTATATTGGGGTTGTGTTCTATGATGATAAAAAATTAATGGCATTACCATGCCATCCAACTTGGAAAGTAGAATATTTAGAGACGTTTAATTATAAACCCCCAAAACCTAAAAATTTAGCGTCTAAGAATCGTTACCAGCATTATTTATCATTGGATTCAGATATGAGTTTCTTTGAGTATCTTAAATCGCCTTATTCACAAAATAATTGCTACTAACACATGGTACCAGTAGTTGTTTACACTAAATATTAACAGTTAAATTAAAAATTATGAATTGGAGAGAATTAAAAGATTTTTGCAATAGTTTGCCTGAATCTGAATTAGAAAAAAAAGTAATTCTTTGGAGAGAAGATGCCGAATATGTAATTACTGAAATAGAAGCTGAACAATTAGAAGAAGATTATTACATCGATTTGGATAATTCAGAAAATGGATGCTTCCCTGTATCAGAATGTAAAGATTTAGAGCCTGATACAAAAATAAAACGTGTCTATAAAAAAGGAAATCCTATTCTTCACGAGGTTTTCTGACAATTACTGATAACTACGCCCAACAGACAAATGCTAATCAACCTACTCAATCAGTTCTTTAAATTCAATTCCCAAAGCATTACAAATTTTAAAAAGAGTGCCAATAGTAGTATTAATCTCGCCTCTTTCTATTCGTCCGATTTGACTTTCGGGAATATTCGCGTCAGAGGCAAGATTGACTTGAGAGAGATTTTTAGCTAATCTTTTCTCTCTTAGTTTTTTACCAACGGAGTTTATAAACAGAATTTCGTTTTTATTTATCACGCAATAAAATTGCATTTATCTTTCAAAACAAACCAGCGCATATATGCGCTTTTTGATGATTTTTAGTGATATTTGAAAACAATAATAATAAGAAAGTAATACCAAAAATGAACCAATGCAGCCAACACAAAAACAATTAGATTCCGTTCCTTTTCAATACGCAAATGATGTGCGTATGGGAAAAATAGTTACCGGAAAAAGGATAAAACAAGCTGTAGAAAGGTTTTATAAATGGATTGAAACTGCTGAAGCTGATGGTTATTATTTAGATCATAATAAAGGGATGCAAATAATTAATTTCTTTCCAACATTTCTAAATCATACCAAAGGAAAAATGGCGGGACAGCCGTTTGTTTTGGCTCCTTTTCAGCAATTCACGCTGTATAATGTTTTTGGATGGATTAATAAAAAAAACGGATATCGCCGTATCAATACGGTTTACGATAAACGGGCTAAAAAAAACGGTAAAACTGCTGAAATGGCGGGATTGGCGCTATACGGAATGAGTTTTGACCTTGAAATGGAAGCCGAAATTTACGTAGGAGCAACCAAAGAAGAACAGGCTCGTTTGTGTTGGGAACAGGCTCGTATGTATATCGAAAGTCCGGTGTCAAATCCAGCATTGCGTAGAATGGGGTTTTATGCTATGCAAAGAATCATCGGATTTAAAAAAACCAATGCAAAAATGCGGGCTTTGGGTGGGGATTCAAAAACTCAGGACGGAATCAATTGTCATTTCGGAATTATTGACGAGTACCACGCGCATAAAGATGATACAGTAAAAGAAAACCTAGAATCATCAACCGTTCAGCGTACACAAGCTTTAATTTATCACATCACAACAGCGGGTGCAAACGTGCAATCGGCCTGTAAGCGCTATGAAGATTCAGTAATTGAAGTTTTAGAAGGTCGAAAAGTAGATAATTCCCTTTGGATTATGATCCATGATATCGATCAGGAAGATTTAAAAACTGAAGAATCGTGGGAAAATGAAGAATTATGGGCAAAAGCTAATCCTTTGTTAGGGTATGGTTTGGCAATTGATGCTATCAGAAAGGAATTTGTAAAAGCAATTAATCAGCCTTCCAAAATCCGAAATTTCAAGACTAAAAACTTGAATATGTGGGTCGATCAATTGTTGGATTGGATATTCAATGAGGATTGGATGAAAAATAAAGTCGATACCATTCCGTTGGAAAAGTTTCAAACCTACGGTTCGTTTGGTGGCTTGGATTTGTCAAAAACAATAGATTTAAGTGCTTATGTCTTGATTTCTGAGCCCGACGAAAAACAGGAAAGATACTTGAGGTGTTGGTTTTTTTGCCCTAAAGACACCATAATTAAACGTTCAAAAGAAGATCGTGTGCCGTATCAATATTGGGCGGATAATGGTTGGTTAATTGCAACGCCTGGTAATGTCATAGATTATAATGTTATTCAAGACGTGATAAGAACCACGTATCACGAACATAAGGTTATACGGTTAGAATTTGACCCGTATAACGCCACAAAACTAACACAAGATTTGAAAGCTGAAGGTCTTAATGTTTCCGAATTTTCGCAAGCAATTGGCACGATTTCTGCTCCTACCAAAGAGTTTGAAAAATTGGTTTTGTCAGGAAAATTAAAACACGACGGAAATCCTGTTTTGGCTTGGATGCTGGCCTCATGTGTAATTTATTACGATGCTAATGATAACATGAAAGTGCATAAAGGTTATTCCGGTGCAAATGGTCGACGTGTGGATGGTATTATTGCAGCTATAAATGCAATTGGAGGGTCAATGTCGGAACCCGAAGAAACTAATGAAAGTTACTACAACCGTGATGATGTAGAATTCTATTGTTAACTATAAAATCATAAATCAACATGCTAACACCTACTGAAGAAAATGCCTTAAGAATTCACATTGAAAAATTAGAAAAAAAAGTAGTAATAATGCAAAAACTCTCAACGATAGAAGGGTTCTATTCCGAGTTTTTCGAAAAATTAAAAACCGCACCATCCAACAAATCAGCCTTTAATGAAGTAAACGAAACCTATTTCGAATTATTCGGAAAATACCGTTATTCCGATTTTAACACATTCAAAGTAATTACTAACCGTAATAATAAAAAAATAAAATGAAAATTGTATATATAATTCTTGCTACTTTTTTAATCGCATTTGTAACTAGTGCGTTTTTTGAGCTTGATTTTTTTAGTAAAAATCCTGTTCGTTACTTCTTGTTGGTTTTGTTGATAGTTATTGAGCTGGCTGTAGGTTTTTTTTATATCAAATCCGAAATAAAACAGCCTGGAGGTATGTAAGTAAATCTGAAATCATAAATCGTTAATCAGTAATCTAAAATCTAATGTACGAAAACTTAAAAGCCGAAAATCTAGCTAAAGCAATAAAATTACTTCCAAACGCTAAAAGTTACCATCCTGAAACGGTTACTGTGGCAGTGGGTAAATTAAAATATACTTTCGAAAAACAAAATGATAGTTGGTATTATAAATTTTAAAAGTTTCCAATAGGAAAAACCATCGTCAAATAGGATATTTGCGACGCTGATGGTATTGGTAATATGGAAAAGTGGATGTAAATAACGAAATTTAATCTTTTTCAAAGTCCTTGTTTTAAGGGCTTTTTTTTATTTATATATTTCATAATAGGCTGATTGTTAAGCACTTGAAACTTGTAGGATTCGCCGTCCTTTTTAGGTAATTTGTTAAAAACTCAAAGCTATTGTGAATAAGTTTGACTTTTAAAAACCGCATAAAATCATAACCTTTGTAAGATAATGAAGAAGAAAAAAAAGAGCCTAAAGACCCGGAAAGTCAATGGCTCGAATTTTGGAAGCTCACTCGGTCAGATTTATATGGTTGGACGCCTGATATACGACTTTGTGAAATTATGGACCGATAAGGTTGCATAGTTAAAAAGAACCGCTTAAGTGTAAAAACTGAGGCGGTTTATTTTTTACAAATATATATATAAAAGTTTAAGTGCGTACGGTGTGGTATATTAAATTATAAAAAAAAGTTTTTATTTGTTTATACCCACCCTAATCGCGTGTATAGATTGAAAGTTAACAATGTTAACCATTTAAAAAGCACCGTTAAAATAATTTTACCCAAAATAAAACGGTAAAATGAGTTTAAACGGTGCTTTTAGTGAAATGTTCGCTCCATCCAAAAGGAGTGCATCCGCAGACAGTTCTTTCTTTGGGAATTATGGCGGTTTCTTTTCGTTGGGTTCTAGCAACCCATACGGGATGAATACTAAAACAGCTTTAAAACTTTCTGCATTTTACAATGGTGTAGATCAAATCTCAAATGATATTGCCAAAATTCCTTTTGCGATCTACCAAAAAGACGGTAAAAACCGAATTTCACGTACAGATCATCCGGCAAACAAGCTAATCGCTACCGAGCCAAATTACTTAATGACAACCTTTGTTTTTCGCAAAACAATGGCAATATCTTATTTAATTCGTGGCAACGCGTTGGCGAAAATCAATGTCAATGCGACTGGTTATCCGGTATCTACTGATGTTATCAACTGGGACGATGTTCGTGATATTCGCTTAAAAAAAGGCGAATTGTTGTACGATGTAAAAGGTTATGATCAGCCGTTATTATCTTCTGAAGTTTTGCATTTCAAAAACTTCTCTCATAACGGAATCGTTGGGGTTGGGGTGATAACTTACGCGGCGCAGCAATTAGGTCTAGCAATTGAGGTACAGGAATATTCTGCAACTAATTTTCAAAACAAAGGTGTTCGTCAAGGAGTAATCCAAACTGAGAAAACTATTGAAAAAGGAAAGGATAAAATTATTGCAGGATGGAAGTCGGCAATGGGTGAAAAGTCTCCTGATAGAATCGTTGTTTTAGATGATGGTTTTAAATTCCAACCAATAAATATTACTCCACAGGAAGCTCAAATAATTGAGCAATCCCGATTCGGTATTGAGGATATAGCTCGTTGGTTAAACATTGCGCCTCATAAAATAAAATCCTTGCAGCAATCAACTAATAACAATATCGAGCAGCAGTCGCTGGATCATGTTTCGGATACAATCCAACCACATATTACTAATTGGGAGCAGGAATATGCTAAAAAGTTAATAACGCCAACTGAATTGCAAAACGGTTATTACGTGCGTGGGAATCTAGGTGTATTGCTTCGTGCGGACATAAAGTCTCGTGCTGAGTTCTACTCTCGTATGGTGTTGAGTGGTATTTACAGCAGGCAAGAATGTAGAGAGTTGGAAGATAGAAACGCAGGTCCTGATTTGTTAGATGAATTCTTAACTCCAGTAAACACATTCACAGAATCACAAATTGACAAAAATTTAAATGATGGAAAGTAAAGATTATATCCAAAAGATAAGCGAAACTGCTGAGAGACGTTTTTTTTCTTCTGAGGTTAGAACCATAAAAAAAGAAGAAAGAACGGATGAAAATTCGGCTGCTATTATTGAAGGTTATGCTGCGAAGTTTAATTCTGATACGGTAATAGGTTATTACTATCAATTCCGTGAAAAAATTAGAAAAGGGGCGTTCGACGATGTTTTGAAAGATGATGTTCGTTGTCTTTTTAATCACAATCCAAACTATGTATTAGCTCGTTGTTTTGAAGGAAAAGGAACTTTGACGCTTTCGGTTGATAAGGTTGGTTTAAAGTATTCTTACGAAACGCCTGATCGTCAATACGCACGTGATTTACAAAACGCAATCGAATTGGGTGATATCTCTCAGTCTTCATTTGCATTTGATATTGAAGAGGAAATTTGGACGGAAGTTGATGGTGAAATGGCAGTGCGTGAAATTGTAAAGTTCAAACGCCTGTACGATGTTTCTCCAGTAACATATCCTGCTTATGCAGATACCGAAGTGGCAAAAAGAAGCTTAGATGCTTTTAAAGAAAAAGTAAAACCAAATCCTGTACAAGAGGAAACTCGTGCAGACAACAATAAAGAGCTCAACGCTTTTGACGCTCAAATTATTATTAACTCAAATTTAGACTAGCAAATGAAAAGATCTGCTGAATTAAAACAAAAGCGAGCTCAAAAGATTGAAGCTCAAAAAACGTTACGCTCAAAAGTGGTAACTGAAAAAAGAGATATGACTGAGGAGGAAACTACAGAGTTTCGAGCACTTCAAAAGGATATTGACGGTTTAACGGGTCAGATTAAAGATGAAGTGGCTTATGAAGAAAATCTTCGCTCGTTGGAAGGTTCCGGTGATGCTGGATTTTCTTTCGGAGGTGGTGACGGTAAAGATGGAGAGCAAAGAGAGATGGAAAAAATTAAAAAACGTTTCAACATAGGTTCTGCTCTTCGTATGGCTGGTAGTGGTAAATGGGATGGTGTTGAAAAAGAGGTAAACGAAATCGGGGTAAACGAATTGCGTTCGGCTGGTAAAGAAGTGAGTGGTCATTCGTTTAGTATGCCTGCTTCTATGGTGCGTTCTAGTGCTCAAACAGTTTCAGAGGACGGAGGTCTTTACGGCGGTAAATTGGTGCAAAATCAAGCGCCTAGAATTGTTGATTCGTTTATTCCTAAGCTGTTTATTGAGGAATTGGGTGCTACGGTATTAACTGGTTTATCAGGCGGTAAATTACCTCTTCCTGTTGCTGCTAACTATGCTTTTTCATGGTTAAATGAGACAGAAGATGCTTCTTCTCAAAAAGCTACAGTAGATGGTCCTGAATTAGACCCTAAAAGAGCAGCTGCGGTGGTATTGATTTCTAATAGATTAATCAATAATGCTTCTATTGATGCACAAGCAATGGTAATGAAAAACTTAGGAAGCGCTGCGGCTAGTGCTTTGAATAATGCTGCGATCAATGGTTTAGGTGTAAAAGACCCTAGAGGTTTGTTGAATATGACCGGATTAGGGGCTGGAAGTTATGCTGCGGCTACATTGCCTACATGGGCGTTGGTTAATGAGTTGAAGGGTAAAATACAATCAGCTGATTCTACAGAACAGTCTTTAGGATATTTATGTGATCCGGCTTTGATGGCTTTGTTGGAGACTATTCAGAAAGCTAATGGTATCGGTTTTATTGCTGAAAACGGAAAAATAGGTGGTCAAAAATCGGTAGCGACTTCATTGGTAAAAGCTATTGCTGGAACTCCTGAATTGCATACAATGATTTTTGGTGATTGGTCGCAGTTATTTGTTGGTCAATGGGACGGAATTCAGTTTGTTGTTGACCCTCTTACTGCTGCTTCTGCAAACAGTTTGAAAGTTACGGTTAATATGGAGGCTGATGTACAAGTGGCAAACAAAAAAGCATTCGCAGTAAACAGTTTCTTTAAATTATCTTAATCCGGTTGTTGAAAAACTGTAAGTGTATCACTTACAGTTTTTTATAAATCATAAAACACTGATAAAATGGCAAGTAAATTAATAATAGCAGTTCTTCCGCTGATACCTTTTGGGTTTCCTCATCGTGAAGGGCAAACTTTAGAAATTGACGAAAAACAGGCAGAGGAACTTATTGAGTTGGGTTATGCTAAAGATGTCAAGTTGGAAGATGAAGCCGAAGCAAAAGCAAAACAGGAAGCTGAAGATAAAGCTAAAGCCGAAGCCGAAGCCGAAGCTAAAGTTAAACAGGAAGCTGAAGATAAAGCTAAAGCAGAAGCGGAAGCTAAACAGGAAGCAGATGCGAAAGCTAAGCAGGAAGCTGAAGATAAGGCTAAACAGGAAGCTGAAGATAAAGCTAAAGCCGAAGCCGAAGCTAAAGCTAAACAGGAAGCTGAAGATAAGGCTAAACAGGAAGCTGAAGATAAAGCTAAAGCCGAAGCCGAAGCTAAAGCTAAACAGGAAGCTGAAGATAAAGCTAAAGCCGAAGCCGAAGCTAAAGCTAAACAGGAAGCTGAAGATAAAGCTAAAGCAGAAGCTGAAGATAAAGCTAAAGCAGAAGCAGAAGCGAAAGCTAAACAGGAAGCAGATGCGAAAGCTAAGCAGGTTTCTAAATAGAAAATAATCTCAAAACTCACGATGGTAACTAATTTTTATAGAGAAATAACAGCTTCGGCACCAATTATTACAATGCCTAAAGCTAAAAAACAATTAAAAGTTGAAGAGACTGTTACGGATGAAGAAGATTTGATACTATCTAGCATTGATG
Organism: Flavobacterium aestivum; assembly: GCF_026870175.2. Lineage (NCBI taxonomy): Bacteria > Pseudomonadati > Bacteroidota > Flavobacteriia > Flavobacteriales > Flavobacteriaceae > Flavobacterium > Flavobacterium aestivum. Next base: position 2,944,077 of record NZ_CP113977.2, read on the forward strand.
CAGCACAGGGCGCAGTTTCGAACTTTATTAATCGTGTGATTGCTGAGTCTAATTTCGTAATGGAACTAGCTAAGTTTGAGCCAAAGATAACCTTTGAGCGCAATTGGGAAAACGACAAAATAGCTAAAGTTGAGTATTACGCACCTGGTGCTACTGAGTTAAAACTTTTGCCTTCTGAGCAGTACAAATTACAAGTGTCTACAGTTGTGGAATGTTTCGATATAAAGTTTTTAACTATGCCTGAAACGGAAAAAAGAGACGATGCTGTTATTGTGACTGTAAAACAAGGATTTACAGCCTCTACTTGTCCTACTCCTTTAATACAGGCTATGATGTTAAGGTTATCTGATTTTTTTGAACGTCGCGAAGATCGTGAGCAAGGTAATAATCCTGCTTCTAATAATTTGGCTAGAGCGTACCGCAAGTATTGAAATTATGAGAAAGAATCCTTACATCGGTCAAATGGATAGAAGAATATCTTTATTCGATAAAAATCCTCTTCGATCAGATTCGGGGGCTGAAAAGAGAAGTGAAGTTTTAGTGACGAGCGCGTGGGCGTATATGCAGGAGGTTTCGGGTTCTGAAGATACTGACGGAAAAATTAAACATTTGGTAAACCGCACCTACACGATACGATTCAATGCTATTGTAAAAGAAAAATCAAACAGTCTTGTTTTAATGGATGATTCAATGAGGTATGAAGTAATTCATGTAATTGAAATCGGGCGTAGAGAACACTTGGAAATAAGGGTAAAAGCGTATGAGTAGTGGATTGATGGAAGTAACTGGTTTTAAGGAACTGGAAGCAAGAATAAGGCTTTTAGCTAATGATAAAGATAAACGAAAAGAAGTCTTAATCATTTTGAGGCAAGTGGCTCAACCTGTTTTGCAAGCGGCAAGAACATTAGTGCCAATCGCTCCTAAAAGACATAAGGCTCGTGGAAAATGGATTGACCCTCGTAATCTGCAAAAATCGTTAGGTAACATCACCGGAAAACAGGAAAATCCAACAATTTATGTTGGTCCACGTGCGAAAGGCTCTTTTGATGGTTGGTACGGGCATTTTGTCGAAAAAGGTAAAAACGTGTACCGAAAAGGATTTAAGCGTAAACGCAAAGCGGGTGCCAACGATCATGCAGCGGTAGGAAAAACAAAAGCAAATCCTTTTATGGCAAAAGCTTATGCCTCAACAAATGGTCCTGTAACAGCTGATGCAGAACGTAAAATGCAGGTATTTATACAACGTAGAATCAATAAATTAAGTAACTGATGTTTAGTAGTATCTCAAAGGAAATATATAGTTTTTTTTCGTCTTTACCGGAGTTTAATGCGGTGATGAAACGAGATCAAGGGAAGGTTTTTCTTTTCCCGATTGTGGCTTTAGAGGGAAATACTTTACCTCTAGCAACTTATTATTTAGACGAAAGAACACCGGAAACTAAGGATCGTTCGCTAATTGATATCAGTATAATTTTTTGGTTTGACCAAGATGCGTATGATGCCTGTTGCAGCTTTACGGATACGATGATTGAAAAGATAGAAGAAGAATACAATTTTCTGTCTTCAAAGATAGAATACAACGAGGAAAGTTATACATACTCAGGAATCGTGAATTTTAATTTATTATAAAAAAAACTTAGAAACAATGGCAAGCGAAATTTACAACGGAAAACTATTGCGATTCAAATTTGATGCTAAAAAACTAATGCACGCAACATCGTGTAAATTAGATTTTTCTACCAAATTAGAAGAGATCGCTACAAAAGACACAGATGGTACGGTATCAATTCCATCAAATTACACTTGGAGCGGAAGCGCCGAAGCGTTATTGGCAAACTTGCCTACTGGTGATACTACTCACGTAAGCTTTAATGATATTTTGACAAAAAAACTATCAGGTGCTCAAATTGACATCGAGTTCACTACGGACAAAACAGGCGATGTTATATATTCTGGGAAAGCGTATATCGAAAGCGCAAGTATTACGGCTGATGTGGGTTCGTCTGCAAAAGTTTCTATTTCATTCAAAGGTAACGGGAATTTAAATCAAGCAATTGTAGTGTAATGAAAGATATTGTAGTAGAAATAAACGGAAGCTCATTTAAAATGAGCTTCTCTTTAAAGGTGTTTCGCATTTTGGGTCAGGTTTGGAACCTCGAAACCTTACCTGAAGTTATGCAAAGAGTTGCTTTGATTGAGCAAATAAGTACTCAAAGACTGGATATCTACGATGTGCTTTTTGAGCTTCTTTTTCAATCGATAGACTGCCATCCTGAAAATGTGGTAAAAATCAAAAAAGAGGACATCGAAAACTTATCTGTGTCAGAATTAATGGTGCTTGCCGATGGAATGGCAAAAGGGATTACTGAAGCTTTTAAGCAAACAGAACAATCTGAAAAAAAGACGAAGGCTCCGAGGAAACCGAGGAAATAGATTCGGAGCCTGAAACTTGGGATAGGTTGGAGGAATTGGCTTTAGGGCAGCTAATGTTGTCACTTACTTACTTCTACAGTCTTACGTATCGTCAATTTCAGAATACTGTAAACGGTTTCAGGAAATATGAAGATGCTAAAAGCAGAGAACAATGGGTTATCACCCGAAAAATTATGTATGCTTCGATGGCTCCTTATGCAAAAGACAACTTTAAAGAGTTGGATATTTTGGAATTTCCATGGGAAAAAGACCTTCTAAGTAAAATTTCCGAAAAAGAGTATCAAAAAATGCTGGAAGTCGAACGAATTAGTAAAGCTTTTTTCGGTCGTTACGACGCTCAAAAACAAGAAAACGAACTACAAGCTTAAGTAAAAAAGAATGGCAAGTTTAGCAACGATTAACGTAAAATTTCAAGTCGATTTAAAGCAGTTCTCTACGGGGATGCAAAACTCGTTACGTGAAATTGATAAGTTTGGTCAAAAAATGCAAAAAGTAGGTCGTGGAATGACTACTTGGCTTACTGCTCCTATTTTAGCTGCTGGTGGTGCTTCAACAAAAATGGCTTCAGATTATGTTGAAAGTGTGAATAAAGTCGATGTGGCTTTTAATACTTCTTCAGAATCGGTTAAAAAATTCGGGAAAACATCACTAGAAACTTTTGGTATTGCCGAAGGTACCGCTTTGGATATGGCGGCGGCGTATGGTGATATGGGTACGTCTATGGATTTGACTACTGACCAAGCGGCTAAGATGTCTACTGGATTGGTGGGATTGGCTGGTGATATGGCATCGTTTAAAAACATTGGTATAGATCAGGCAAATACTGCTTTGACAGGGATTTTTACAGGAGAAACGGAATCTCTTAAAAAGCTCGGAATCGTAATGACCGAGCAAAATTTACAGCAATTTGCGTTGTCAAAGGGGATACGTACTTCAATAAAAGATATGGATCAAGCATCTAAGGTAAATCTTAGATACGCCTATATAATGAGTGTGACTACAAATGCGCAGGGTGATTTTGCAAGAACTGGAGGTGGTTCGGCAAATCAAACCCGTATTTTTACAGAGTCTCTTAAGCAACTAGGTCAGCAATTTGGGCAAGTTATTTTGCCGTACTACACAAAATTTGTTACCGCTGTAAACGGCATGGTAAAAGGATTGATGGGGCTTTCCGAAGGAACTAAAACAACTGTTTTGGTGGTGGCTGGATTGGTTGCTGTGGCAGGTCCTTTGCTTGTGGTTATTGGTTCTATTGCTGCGGGAATACCGCCTTTGGTGGTTGGGTTTACTGCATTGCGAACCGCTTTTACTGCGCTTTCTGCTTCGATGATGGCGAATCCTTTAACGGCTTTGGCTTTGATAGCTGCCGCAACGGCTACAGCAATTATATTATTGAATAACAATACTGAAAAGGCGGTTACTTCGCAAATGGCTTTAAATGAAGCGGTCAAGCAAGGAAACGAAAACGCAGCGGCTGAAGTGGGTACTTTAGATAAATTATACGCTTCTGCTACCAATGTAAAATCGGAGACTATAGAACGCAAAAAAGCAGTTGACGATTTACAGGCTTTATATCCAGCTTATTTTGGAAATCTGAAAGATGAAATTATATTAAATGGAAAAGCCGAAACTGCCTATAAAAATTTGCGTGAAGCTATTTTTAATAAAAGCCGTGCAACGGCAGTAGATAATGAGTTGCAAAAGCGTGCTAATGATCGTGTGGGTCAAGAAATGGAGTTGCGAAATAAAATAGCTGCTACCGAGGATGAAATTGCAAGAATCCGTAAAGGGGCTAATGTTATTGTTTTGCAGGAAGCGAGTGCTTCCGAAAAAACGGCAGCGGTTACCGTTACAAAATCGGAATTGATAAAAGCGCAAACGGACTTGTTAAGAATCCAAAATGCAGATCTTAAAAAATTCACACAGGATAATTTAAAAGCTGATGAAGTTCTTTTTTCAGCCAAAGAGGAATATCTTAAAAAAACTGGGAAACTTGAAGAAAACGAAGCTTTAAAACTAAAGGATATTAAAATAGGTACCGATGCTATTAAGGATAGTATTGAGGCATTGCGTCCTGGTACGATTGCGTATTATGAAAGCTTAATTAAGCTACAGCAAGAAGATCAAAAAAACAACGCCTTAAGTAATGCAGAATGGCTAAAAAAACAATCCTTAATTGATGATTATCAAAAAAAGATTGAAGAAATAAGTAAAAAAAAGCAAATAAAATTACCAAAAGCGCCTCTTGCTGATGATGCGCAGACTAATACTGAAATTCCTGAATTTTCATTGGAGCAATTAAAAAGCCAGCAATCTTATTTTGAAAAACTAAGGGAGCAATATTCAACCACGGCTGAGGAGTATGGAAAATTAACCACTCAGGTTAATAATACGCAAATGAAAATACAGGCGATAGAGGGAGTTGATGAAGCGAAAACAAAAGTTGATCAACTTACTGAAAGTCAAAAAAGATTAATTGAAGTAGGTGAGTTAACGAGTCAGTCTGTTTCGGATGCGTTTTCTTCTTTGTCTGCTTCGCTTGTAGAATCTTTAGGGCTTGCTAAAAATGGTTTTGGTGGTTTTCTTTCGGGAATGCTTCAAACGGTGACAAAATTAATTGCGATGATGTTAGCTTCGGCAATTTCGCAATCCATAGCGGGTGCTACGGCCACGGGAACGGCTACGGGTCCAGCGGCAGTTTTTACAACGCCAGCGTTTATTGCTACAGCTGTGGGTGGTGTTTTGGCGGCTTTTGCTGCAATCCCAAAATTTGAAACTGGAGGAATAGTTGGTGGGACATCTTTTTATGGTGATAAAATTTTGGCTCGAGTAAATAGTGGTGAAATGATTTTTAATAGCGATCAACAACGTCGTTTACATGGAATGCTTTCGGATGGCGGCGGCTCGGGTGGTGGTGCATTCATTGCTGATGTAAAATTAAAAGGAAATGATATTTGGTTGTCGTTCAAGCGCACCGAGGAACTTAAAAACCGTATAGGATAATGAAAGGTTATTACATTGATATAATCGACCAGGTACTTAACGAAAGTCTTTTTGTTATCGAAGTGGCTTCTAAGTCGGGGGTGACTCTTTTTTGGAATGGTGGAGACGCGAAAGACGAGCTTAAAATTGTTGGCTCTAGCCTTGAATTTGATATTGCTCATAGAGAAAAAGTCGATGCGAAGTTTATTAAATTTTTTACTGGTAATGAAATTCGTTTCAAGGTTGAATTGCGTAAATATGCAGATGATGGACTTGTATGGCGAGGTCATTTAATTCCTGATACATACTCAGAGCCATATACGAATGGGGTAACTTTTGTAAAAATAAAGGGTACCTGCGGGTTGGGGCGTCTAAAAGGTAAATACTTGCCTGAGAGCTACTATCGTGATGAAAAAAGCATAATCGATATACTTTGTAAAATTCTTTCGCTTACTGGGCTAGAAATGGATTTGTTTTTTAATCCAGCTATAGAAAACAGTTTAGAAAAAAGCTATAAAAACATTTTTATTGATACAGGAAGTTTTATTGATAATAATAAAAAGAAAGATTCTTATAACATCCTTGAAACTTTAATGAATGACATGCTTTGTGTGTGTTTTCAAGCGGACGGCCGTTGGAATATTGAAGGGATTAATCAACGTTCTGTTCGTTCGTATAAGGCTAAATTATACGATTTTCAAGGTAATGAAAAAGGGGTTTTGGAAGGGTTGAAATTGATTAAAAAAATTACGTCTTTGGCTAATCCAAATGTTACAATGGTGCCACCTTATAACATGATTACTGTAATGCATCCTAGAGTGCCTCAAAGTTTTCCTAATACTATTGCTAAAGAAAAAAATGAGGGTTGGGTTGTAGTAAGTGGTGTAAAAGGTGAAATATACGCTACAGATTGGAATGGTAATAATGCGTATTATGCTAAGGCGATTGCGCCAGATTATTATGTTTCTTTAATGAAGTATTATACTCCTGAGTTTGTCCCACCAACAACAACTCCATTCAATGCGGCTGATTTTATAAACTTAAAAAATAAAATTTTTGTTTATAAATATCAAAAATTAACAATCAAAGCTGTTTTTAAGTTATTAAAATATTTAACTGGATTAACGCCTACTGATGTAATGGCAAATAATAATCCATTTTTATATGAGATTTTATTAAATGATGCAATTCTTTTTTCGAATAATAAAACAACGATTCCGGAGAATGAAAATTTAATTTTTAAAGACGATGAAGCGAAATTAGATTTTGAAGTGATTATTCCTGAAGCGGGATTAATTGATATAAAAATTTATCGTTCGGGTCAAGATGTTTATACATCAAATGTTAAAGGTTTTGAAATTCGAGAACTGGCAATCGCTCCGGTAAGTTTTGGTGAAAAATTAGAATTTACGGATTTGATTAACGATGAATATACCATTGATAAAGATGTAGAGTTGACTTATGCTGATGATGATACGGCGTTTAGTAATTGCTTTCGATTAGCGAAATTAAAAGAAGCTACGGAGGTTTTTAATACAATCGAAATTCCAATAATCTATAATTTTTCACAAAGCGGAAACTATTATTCAGTGGTTAATTTGGATGGCGCTAATTTGATTAAAGACAACATTGATACTACGGTATATGGTGGTGCTGTGTTAGAAAATTTAGAAGTGATCTATAACTACAATTCAAGTGAGCAAATGGTTGTAAAAACTGATTTTGCAATCGCATCGGGTAGTTTTTTGGTAAAAGTATATAAAAATGATGATTATGTAAATAGCCGTGTTGCTTGGTTGCAATGGACGGATTCTATTTATAAAATAGAAACGAATAGATATGCTAAAACGGTGGCTAATGTTGTTCGTAGAATGTATAATGTGCCTTCAGAGAAATTAGACGCTGTGGCGGTAGATGCTGTAAAATTCAATGATTTGGTTTTATTTCATTATGTTAATGACAAACAGTTTGTGCCTACGAATTGTTCTTGGAATCTTGACGAAAATAAAACAACGTTAACGCTATCTCGTGCTATATATCGTGATAGTGGTGATACAGGAGATAACCCCGAAAATATCCCTCCGATAGTAAATGCGGGGGTAGATATAGAGTTAAGTAATTCGCAAACAACCGCTTCGTTATTAGCAACGGCTTATGATACGGATGGTTATATAGCTTCTCAAAAATGGACTAAAATAATAGGTGGTTTTGGTGATGTGATTATGACTCCTTTGCAATTAGCTACCGATTTGCAAAATTTAACCGAAGATTTATACGAATACCAAATTCAAGTTACTGACAATGATGGTGCAACGGCTGTAGATTCTGTTAGATTGGTTCGTAAAAAGAGCTATGTGGTTTCTTTGCAAGAAACTGTTATTGTTCCTCCTGGTACAGTGCTTTTGCATTATAAATACAAATTTAATATTGCTCCGAATATTGACCCTAGTTTTAATTTGGTATTAAAGGGTAAGGCTGGATTGTTTTCATATAGGGATGGAAATGTTTGGTTTAGAATTAGAAAAAACAATGTGTTGATTTTTGAATATAGTTTGCTGAATTTGGCAAATTATGAAGAAGTAAGTTTTTCTGTCGGGTATATTTCAACGGATGAAATTGTATTTGAAATTGAACAATGGGGAGAGTTTCCGGAAATTCATTACGGAAGTTCACATTTTAAAATAACTGAAATAAATTTTGTTAATGGTGCTGGAGATATTTCGGGATTGCCATTAGTTGGCCAGCCTGTGCATGGTTTTTATATTCCTTAATTATTATGGCAAATAACATTCAAAGAATAGGGATAGGGAATAATAAATTTCCTGATGTGGATGAAAGTATTATCGATCCAGTTCCGGGGTATTTTACATTCGATAGTACTACGATAAGTTTTGATAGTATGGTAGATACTTTTGATTTTGATATTATTCCGATAACACCAATAGTGATTCGGGATTACTCGGTAAAAGATTATTCAATAACTGATTATAAATAGAAAATATGACAATTACTGCGATACGTGAATTAGTAACTACAAACTTAGGATCAGCATCCGATATACAGGCAACTGAACATCGTGATGTAGAATATGCAATTTTGGATTATATCGAAAATTTAGAAAACAGTATTACTAAATCAAAAGTGGTAATGCTAGATTCCTTCTTGACTGATCGGAATTATAGTGTTACCACGGGTTTAGCTTCTCCAAAAGTAATTACAGGTGTTTTGGCAATGTTGGTTTGTAAAGCAGCAAATAATGGTTTTGCTGAAGGTGATACAGTAACAGCTCCAACGCCTTATCCACAGGATTCGGGAAGAACATCGGCTCAGGGAATTGGGGTGCAGTATAATAATGTAAATCCTGATGTTGTAAGAGTAATGGTAAATGATCAATTAACGATAATGACTCCTTACGATTCGGCGGCAAATGCAATAGCTAATAATGTTATTTTTTCGGGAGCTGCTACGGCAAATTGGTCTATAAAATTAATTATCGGATACGTTTAAAAAATAACGATTATGCAAGAAATATATAAAGGAGCGTTACCAAACGATAAAACAGGAACACCAGCAAGGCAAGCGGCACAAATTATCAATGATAATTTTAAATATTTGGATGCAAAAATATCACATAAGGATGGTATTGTTGAATCTACTGGATGGGTAGAGTCGGGACAGGATAAAATAATGAATGTTTATTGGAAATGGATAATTGATGCTATTGATTATACGAATCCAGCAGCGGTTACTTTAAATTTCCCCTATTCGTCTACTGGAAAGATGAGATTAGATTTGGTTGCTTTGACAACTTCAAATACTGCTATTCGTATAGCGGGTCCTGAAAGTGTTTCTGATCCTATGACTCCGCCTCTTCCTGTTAATATGGTGCATGCGGGATTTGTTTTGGTTACTGATTCTGAAGTTGGTGTTGTGACGCCTCCTGTTGTTGGTGATGCCTATGTTAAAAAAATGGAATCGCAAGATTTTATTGCTAACTACGGTACGACAACGGTCATAGATCATGTGGACTTGATAGATGATAGAAGCTCTATTTCATTGGTTGGTTCGGCTACTGACGTAAAATCCGCGCAAGCTTCCGCGTCATTTATTAGACCAGGTAAACCGCATTTCTTTAAAAATAGAACTGGTCATGATGTAAAACTTTGGCATTTGGCGGGAACGGGTAATATTAAATACTTTTTCCCGAACGGATCGGATTTTATTGTAAAAAGTGGTGAAGTAATTGAGTTTAATATTAATGCGAATGACTCTACAGCAATTCGATTTGAGTATGTTGGGAAGTTAATTACTGATAATGTAGCTGCTATAGCTTTGAAAATGGATTGGATTTTAGGGATTAATTCAATAACTGGAATAACCTATGCTCTGGGAGTAAATGATTATAAAACTATTGGGGTTTTTAGCAATGCAAATCCAATAGCATTTACAGTTCCAACAAATGCTGTGGAGGCTGTTCCGATAGGGGTGACTTTTAGGTATACCGTACAGGGTGCTGGAACGGTTACAATTGGAGGTGCAGGAATTACTTTTATTCAAAACAATTTAGTTTTTATAACTGGAACATCGTTTGAAATTAAAAAAGTGGCTATCAATACGTGGTCTGTTGATGGGAGTACTGTAATACCAGGTGCGAGAAAGCCTAATGTTTTATATTTAAGTGCTTCGGGTAATGATTCAACGGCGCTTCCTACTGATTCGTCTAAACCATTTTTAACATTAAATGCGTGTACTACTTGGTTAGCGGCTCAATCTCATTCAGGTTTAAACTGGTATATAGAGGTCCTTGATAATGGGACTTATGTTCAAACAAACACTTTTACATTGCAAGGATTTAATATTATTAATAATAATGGAGGTACTATAAAGATTCAAAATAGTTTTTCTATAACAAAGCAATGGATTTTTGACATGTTTAACGGTAACTTGGTTTTTGAAACAATTGTTGGTTCTGTATTAAGAAGTAATTCATATAAAGATACTGCCACAACATATATAGATCACTTTGTAAATAATGTGACATTTAATGATGCTCAAAATTTATTTTCTCCAGCAAATGATAGAGGATGGTTTAGATCATGCATTGGTCAAGATGGATTTTTTAATTGGCAGAATACAACTAACAATTCAAAAACATGCTTTGGTAATCAGATATTTTCAAATGCTGCGATAATGAATTTTGGTGTAGTTACAAATAATGCAACAAATATTTATGGAGTAGATTTTTTTAATACAAATCAAGCGGAAAGTATACATAAAAGTTTCTTGTCAATAGAGTCTTATATAAACAATACTGCATCAACTCAAATAATTACAATTAGGAATAGTGGTAGAGTAGGAGGGATAACATCTACGAGTGCAAATACAATATTAGCATTTAATGAGTTAATTCTTGATAAGAATGTTACTTATAATAATACAAGAATAAATGGTCATGATACAACAATAGTTGGTGCATCAGCTGTACCAGTAAGCCCGAAGTTGTTAGGAAATGGATTTACAATTACATTTAATAATACTATTGGAACTGATCTGATTAATCAAGGTCGTAGCAGGCCTTTTGTGGCGACATATATTTCAAATACAATTTTATTACAAAATGGCAATATATCAATAGCGGCTGGTAGTTCAATTGTTAGAATAATTCAATCTGATTTAAGAGCAGGAGAATATGGGGTGCAATTAGTGTTGGATAATTTTGTAATATCAAGTAGTACGGCGGGTGTGGTATTAATGAAAATAGTAAACTTACCTGGTGTGACAGCGGCAGGATTGTATCAAATTATATTTAAAAACTCTGTTAGGTTGATGAATAATACGTATATGATTCAGGCAGACGCGAATTCAGCGCAACCGGCTAATTTGATAGTAAAAGAAAATGCTTCAATATTTCACGATTTTGGAGCGATATCTTCAAACGCAAATATTCAAACAACTATTCCTTCAAATAACACATACTAATTATGAAACTAATCGCCCAAAATTATGTCAGTCCAATAATCACAGAAGGTACTTTTCAAAATGTCTTTATTGAAGAAACTTCGATTCAGTTAAAGAGAAAAGACTCGCGCTTACGAATTGATTTCGATATGTATTATATCAAAAATGGTTGTCCAATTGTTTTAGCTTCAAGCTATATCGCTTTTCAGGGTATGAATGATGATCCTAATTCTACTAATAGAAAAGCTACATTTAAGTTTAATAATTCAGAAGAAGTACATGGATTAATCGAGTATGTTGCTCAAAATGGGGGGCAGTATCCAACTGATTATATAATGGTAGATTGGGGGTGTGCTAGTTATGAAGACGCATTGACTTATTTATTTGGTGGCTCTTTTCAGAATCCTGAATTGCATCCGGTGAATGACTTTGTAAGGGCATGGATATTAAATACTGTAGTTATGAAAAGTGAATATATTGGCAATCAATTTCAGTTTGTAGAGTAATGCTAGGCTTTATTCTTTTCATCGTTGCTTACTGTTTGTTTTGGCCGTTGTCAATTCTGAACTTATTTTTTGTAGAAGATAAAAAAGGTTATTTCCGTTCATCAGCATTATCCTTGGATAAATATGCAAATCGAGAGTTTAGGACTCTTTGGAATAAAACATTGATAACAGCAAACGGTTACAAGTTTGGTGCTGAAAATGAAACGATATCTAGTGCGCTTGGTAAAAATCTACGGGATGGAACGCTAACTAAAACAGGGAAAATACTTGTTGCGATTCTGAGTGAAAAACATTGCTTAAATGCAATAGCTGAATAATTTAATAATAGCCTTAAATCAATTAATAATTAACCTTAAAATAAAAAAAATGAATATACATGAAGTTTTTGCGCACCCGATGATTAAGCCAGTTTCATTAGTAGTTGTTCCTCCATCAATAGTAATTGCTCCAGTTGTAAGATTGGAATCGGTAGTTTGGATTTTAGTGTGGCTTTTTTTGATTGATTTATTCAGCGGTTTATTAGCTTCTTATTTTAAATGGAAAAAAACAGCGGCTGAAGGGAGATATTTCTTCGGTCAGTCAGGTGGTTTTTCTAGTGATAAATTCAAAAAATGCTTTGTAAAAGGGATTGTTTACGGTGGATTTCCGTTGATAATTTTAAAGTTTCAACAGGTGTTTATGTTAAAAACTATATCTGTTAAGTATTTGACAGATTCGCAAATAGATGTTACAACTATTTGTCTTTTGGTTTTCTGTGCTAATGAATTTTTTTCCATTTTTTGGGAAAACCTACCGGAATGTGGTTTGAATTTACCGAAAGGAATTAGAAATTTAATAGTAGGAGTGAAAGATATTGCGAACGAAGTAAAAGAATAAATATGAAACTATCTGAAAAAATGCTAGAAATAGCAATTACTCAAATTGGAAAACAAGAAAATCCATTAGGGTCAAATTGGGGAGAACCAGTTAAAAATTATTTAGAAAGTGTTGGAATTGGATTTCCGGCTAGTTGGTGTATGGCTTTTGTGTTTTGGTGCTCAAAAAAAGCGGCTGAAGCTTTAGTGGTAAAAAACACAGCAATTAAGACGGGTGGTGTGTTAAAAGCGTGGAACGATGCGCCAAAGGAAATGAAAGCTTTAGTGCCTTCTATAGGATCAGTTTTTATAATGGATTTCGGGAAGGGCTTGGGGCATACTGGTATAGTTGAGAAATTCGATGCTGCAAATATTTACACTATTGAAGGAAATACAAATGATACAGGAAGTCGAGAGGGTATTGAGGTATGTCGTAAAACTAGAAAAAGAAGTGTTATTAAGGGATATTTAAATTATTAAAAAAAAATGAATTTTATCACTCCATACATTCAAACAATAAGGACTGTTTTTATAATTGCTGGTATCTCAGCAGCTATTTGGTTTTATAAAGATTGGAAATACAAAACTATTGAAGTAGAAATTCAAACAGAAAATAATCGCCAAAAGACAATATCGGATAGTATTAAATATACTAATCAAATTTTAAGTGCTAATGAGATAAAAGAGTATTTTCAATATGAGAATTCGGATTTGAAAAAGAAGCTCGAAAAATCAGGAATTAAGCTTAATCGAATTGAAAGCATTGTTTCGGCTAACTATCATTATAGAGATACTGCAAAAAGAGAAACTGATATCTCTAGTTTGGTTGAATCGATAAAAAAGAGTATTCCAAAAAGCCAGGCGTGGAGCGATACGACAAAATGCCAAACTATAAAAGGAATTGTTTCTTTTGATGGCCAAAAACTTAAGGTTGTTGTAAATGATCGAGAGTTTAAAAACGAGTCAAATGCTGTAGCTTATTGGGAAAGACGACAATGGAATTTTTTAGGGATAAAAACAAGATTTCTAGGAAAGAAACAATTTACTTCGAAAGTGTTTGATGAATGTGGGGAAAGTCGAATATTAAAGATTGAAAAAAAGGAATAGTTTTTTTTATTTATTTTGGTTTTAGTTAGGGAGGCAGTTCAGAGATGAGCTGCTTTTTTATTTTGATGATATTGGAGTTTAGAGCCTAGCTAATCACGGGCTATGTGATAACTTGGTATATATGCTAAAGAGGTTTTTGTCTTTGTAATCACAAATTTTTCACATATTTTAACTGTATCTAGGCTTGTAATTTATTGATTTTTAATTAATTATGTGTAAATAAAATTTGCCTTCTAAGCAGGCGGTCGAAGGTTCGAATCCTTCTGCGTTCACTTAAAACGACACTAGAAATAGTGTCGTTTTTTTGTTTTAAATACTTTCCAGTTCCTTTTTAATTTTCCTATTTTTATGAAAATTTATTTGGTATGATTCCTTTATTAAGACCTTTGAGGTTTCTCTTTTTTCTTTTATACATAGTCAACTGTAGCTCACAAATTGTGGAAAGTTCCTCAAAACCGCTAGCAGTGGTTAATGATACCACTTTTGTAAATCTAAAAGACTTCAGTTCTGATTTTGTATATGACATGAAATATGCGACCGAGGATAATTTTCTGAAAGCTAAAGTGTATGATTGTGCAGAATGCCTTTTAAGATACAAAACAGTAAAGGCTTTAGTTCTTGCTAATCAGCGATTGATGAAAAAAGGTTTTAGAATTAAAATTTTTGATTGTTACAGGCCATTAGATATTCAAAAGAGAATGTGGGAAATCGTGCCTAATCCAAAGTATGTTGCTAATCCGGCCAAAGGATCTATTCATAATAGAGGAGGAGCTGTAGATATAACGCTCGTAGATTTGAATGGTAAAGAATTGGATATGGGAACTACATTCGATTATTTTGGGGTAGAAGCAAGTCATGGTTATCCAAATTTTTCGAATGAAATAAAGAAAAATAGAAAGCTTTTGAAAAAAAGTATGGAAAAAGAATGTTTCAATTCTTTTGATTCAGAATGGTGGCATTACAATTTAAAAGCAGCTTTAAATGATAAAGTCTCTAATGTCAAATGGAATTGTAAATAAGATAGCTGATAGTATCAATAAAAAAACATTTTAAAATGGGGTTAAATATGCCAATTTAAAATGTTTTTTTGTAAGTAAGGATATTTTTATTCTATGCAGCGAATATTGTCAATGAAATAGGTTTCGGGACGATATACTTTTCCATCTAGTTCAGCCGTAAATTCTTTTTTGAAAACATAATCTTCTGCTTCAGTTGAGTATTTAATTCGCATGAATGAAACAGGAGAAACTTTTAGTTCCTCATAATTGTCCTTCAGAAACATGAAAATTCCAGATTTTACTCTATTGTCAAATCCTTTTTCGTCTCGAAGCATTGAGCCACAATTATCCTGATCGATATGCTTTAGAGTAACTATTTTACCATTTTGAAGCTGAAGATATATTCTTGATTCTTTATCAAAGCAATTTGCTTTCATAAATTCTTTACTTTTTTGAATAAATTGAACATTAAGTGTTGGCAAACCATCAGTTAATGCTAATGAGTAGAAAATATAATTTGAATTTCCTGCAAAAATCTTTTCACTTATTAAATATTCAGGGGTTGATTTATAGGTCCCAATAGAATCGGTAACGTTTGTAGTGTATTGACATGGTTTTTGTGCAAATAAAGAAAAGCTTAAAAAGCTGAAAGTTAGAGTAAGTATGTATTTCATTTTTATTATAGTTTGCTGCAAATTAAGACAATTTTATTGTTATTTTCATCTGTTGTAAAAAAACAATATACATTTCCACCTTCTTTGATTTTCCATTTCTTTCTTATGTTTTCAACAGTTTCCGGAAAATTTCTTGTGGTTACGTTTGCTTTCTTATTTTCTAAAAACTGTTTCATTTCTATTTTGCTATAGATAAAGGAATTTTCAATTTTAAAAATTCTTCCCGGAAAAGAAACTAGATCATTTGAAGTATATAAATGGGAGTGTTTATGAAGTTTGTTTAGCCTGTAAAAGGCTCCGACTTCATCAAACCCTCCTGATTTCATTATTGAGCTATTGGGTTCGTATAAGTATTTTAGAGGTAAACTGTATGTTGGAATTTCTTGTTTTTCGTTTAAAACAAAATCAAAAGATTCCGTTTTATCTTTTGCTATAGAAATAGTTTTAATTTTGATATTTCCAACATAACCTTTGTTTAATTCCCAAAGTAATTCTTTTACTTCATTGTCTATTGCAACAATGTGAATTGCTTTTACATATTTTAATTCAGATAATCCCGCTGTAATATCAAGTATTGGAGCAGTTTTTATTAATACAGCATCGGATTTGGTAAAATATAAATCTAGGTATTCAGGTACGTTTGGTAGACAATCTTTTAGCATGAAAACTTTTCCCTTTGTGTCACTTCTTCTTGAAGGATCGATGTATATCCAATCCCATTTTAAATTTAAAGAGTTTAAAATCTCTAAACTATCACCTGCATGACAAGTGATGTTTTCAATATTTAATTGTTTGAAATTATGCTGTACAATACCAGATAGTTCTGTGTTAATTTCACAGTGGACCACTTTTTTTATTTTTTTAGAAAAATAGTAATCATCTATGCCAAAACCTCCAGTTAAATCAATTAAATTTTCACCCGATACAATAGAGGCTTTATAAGCTGCAGTTTTTTCTGAAGAAGTTTGCTCTACAGAAATTTTACTTGGATAGATAATATTTGAGGTCGAAAACCAAGTAGGAAGCTTTTCTTTTGCTTTTGTTTTTGCTGCTATTTGATTTAAAATAGCAGCCCATTCTACAGTAGGAAATGGATTTTTTTGAAGTGCCAATTTTGATATGGCCACTCCAATATTTAAATTGATAAAATCCTGTATTTTAGGATTTAAAATATCTAAATTCAATTTATATGTTTTTAGTTATTAGTTGGATAAATTGATTGTTCGGAAAGAATTCTTTACTAATTACTTTTATTATGGTATATAAAGGAACGGCTATAATCATTCCTAAAATTCCAAATGAAAATCCAGCGATTAATATAATTAGAAAAATTTCTAAGGGATGTGAACTTACGCTTTTAGAAAAGATAATAGGCTGAGAAAGATTGTTGTCTATTACTTGAACAAGCCAAAAGCCTATTAATACATAAATAGTGGTTGGTAATATTTCAGTTTGAAAATCAGAACCCAAATGGCTTATCATGGTTAAAATAGCTGCTAAAATTGAGGCTATTAGTGGACCTAGATAAGGAATGATGTTTAAAACTGCGCATAAAAAAGCAATTACTAATACATTGGGTATTCCAAAAATAGATAAAACAATAGTATATAATATGAAAACTATAAACAGCTGAATTAGTAAACCTATAAAATATCTAGAAAGTAATAGGTTTATTTTTTCTATAGAGTTTAAAATTTTCTCTTCGTGAGAGTCGGGGATAAGTAGTTTGGCTCCATTCAAGAACATTGATTTGTCTTTAAGAAAGAAAAAGGTAATAAATAGTACAGAACCCAAGCCCATACCTAAATTACTAATTGTCCCTACTACTGAATTTAAAAAATTAGGGATTAAATTGAAATTAATGGCCGATTTAAAGTTTTTCACATCAAAAATTTCTTTAGAGTCTATATGATGGTGCTCTAAAAAAATATTTATTTGATTGATAAGTTCTATGCTGCTTTTTTCAATTTCAGCAGTATTTAGAAGAGATAAATTTTGCCCTTGAGATATAATTAAAGGAATGAACATCATTATAAAACCTAAAATGATCAGGATATAAATAGTTAAAACAGATATTGTAGCAAAGGTATGGTTGAATTTTAGTCTTTTTTTGAAAAAATCTAAAATTGGATTTCCAATTAAGGTTAGTATTAATGAAACTAAAAGATAAATTAGTACAGATTGAATTTGATACAGAAAATAAAGTAATAATGAAGCTAAAATTAAAGTACCAACTGCTCTTAAGATTCCAATTGCTAGAATTTTGGATGTAATCATATCGTTAAATTAGGTTATAAAGATAAAAAAACTCGCTAAGAAGTAGCGAGTTTTAAAAACTAAAATTACTAGATGTAATTATATTCCGAAACCTGATCTTGCTCCGCCAGAAACGAATAAAGCAGTAATTCTTGATTTTTGACCATTGGTAAACATGTACATTCCTCTGTCATCAGTATAGTCCATGTAGTTCATTGTCATCTCATTATGAGTTGGTAAACAAGTGCTAACATAAGGGTACGCTGGAACACCATAATTTGCAGTTTTGGCTACAGGGGTGTCAGAAACTAAATCGTTTCCACAAGAGGAATCGCCCCAAATATGACGCAAATTCATCCAGTGTCCAACTTCGTGTGTTGCAGTTCTTCCTAAATTATAAGGGTAGCTATTACTGGCTGAAAGCCCAAAATATTTAGAATCAATTACAACTCCATCTGTCGCTAAAGAGCCACCAGGAAATTGTGCATATCCTAAAATTCCTCCTCCAATTTTGCAGGCCCAAATATTTAATGTTTTAGTAGGTGTGGTTGGATCTATACCACCTTTTTTAGAGCTTTTCATAGCGTCTCTTGTACCCCATGATGTTTTGGTTGTAGATTTTCGTACAATACCTGCTAATTCAAAAGTGATGTCAATATTGGCAGCTACACCTGCAAATTCAGCTGGGATGCTTGAAAAATCAGAGTTTTTTGCAGTAAAGTCTTTGTTTAATACGTCAATTTGAGATTGTATTTGAGTTGCTGAGATATTTTCTTCAGCTGTTCTATATAAAACATTTACAACTACAGGAATAACTATTTTACCGTTTACTAAACGTTTAGTTAGCATTGCTTTTTGGGTAAAGGCTTCAATTTGATTCATTCTCAATGCTAAAGTGGGGTCGGCTTTTAATTGTGCTTCAAGAACTTCTTGCGTTGCACAATTGCGAAGAGCAATTGCCTCTGTTGAAGGCGCTACGGGTGTATTTTCGTCATTTTGACATGAAAAAAGCATTGTAAATGCTGCT
Source organism: Flavobacterium aestivum (assembly GCF_026870175.2). Lineage (NCBI taxonomy): Bacteria > Pseudomonadati > Bacteroidota > Flavobacteriia > Flavobacteriales > Flavobacteriaceae > Flavobacterium > Flavobacterium aestivum. Next base: position 2,962,872 of record NZ_CP113977.2, read on the forward strand.
GCGGATAAAATAATTTTTCTCATAATAGTTATTTTATGTTTAAAAAAAATTGATTATCAGTTATTTACAGGCTAATTTACGATTTATTGTTATTAAATTATAAATAAATTGTATAATTATGTTTAGTGATAAATGAACGCAGTTTTTTGACTTTGACTATATCAGATAAGATAGATTTTGAATAAAAAAAACTCGCTAACAAGTAGCGAGTTTTAAATTCTAAAATAAAAGATAAATTATTATATGCCGAAGCCTGATCTTGCTCCACCAGAAACAAATAAAGCACTCATTCTTGATTTTTGACCATTAGTAAACATAAACATACCTCTATCGTCAGTGTAATCCATGTAGTTCATTGTCATTTCATTATGAGCAGGAAGACAAGTGCTTACGTGTGGGTAAGCTGGAACTCCATAGTTTGAAGTTTTAGCAACTGGAGTATCAGCAACTAAATCGTCTCCACATGATGCATCACCCCAAATGTGTCTAAGGTTCATCCAGTGACCAATTTCATGGCTAGCTGTTCTTCCTAAATTGTAAGGGTAGTTTGCAGTACCTGATAAACCGAAATATTTAGAATCAATTGCAACTCCATCAGTAGCAGCAGCTCCTCCAGGGAATTGAGCATAACCTAAGATTCCGCCTCCAATAGTACAAACCCATAGATTAAGAGTGTTGCTTGGTGATGTAGGAGCGATACCTCCTTTTTTAGGATTCTTCATTACATCAGTAGTACCCCATGAAGTTTTTGTAGTTGATTTTCTGATGATTTGTTTTAGTTCAAAAGTGATACCAACATTAGCAGCTACACCTGCAAATTCAGCTGGAGTATTAGTAAAGTCAGGGTTTGTTGCAGTAAAATCTTTGTTTAATACATCAATTTGTGATTGTATTTGTGCATCCGAAATATTTTCTGCAGTAGTTCTGTATAAAACGTTTACAACTACAGGTATTACTACTTTTCCGTTCACTAAACGTTTAGTAAGCATTGCTTTTTGAGTAAAGGCTTCGATTTGGTTCATTCTGATAGCCAATGTTGGATCTGCTTTCATTTGTGCTTCAAGTACATCTTGTGAAGCACAAGTTCTTTTTGTAATTGCATTGGTTGAAGTGTTTCCCAGATCAGTTTGATCATTTTGGCAAGAAAAAAACATTAGCATTACTGCTGCTGATAAAATTAATTTTTTCATAAATAATTGGTTTTTTTGTTATAAAAAAGTTTGGTTAGTTAATTATGTCGCAATTTTATAACAAAAAGAATAATTACACAATAATATTTAGCGTTATTTTTTTGTAAAATATTTGAATCCGCATAATTATTGGGCTGATGAACAGTGACTTGATTTTTTTAAATACTATTATTCTTGTTAATTAATTTTTAATCACACTTTTAGATTTTTAAAAATAAAGAAAATTAGTGTTAATTTTTTAAAAATAAGAATTTTATCGCAGATTTTGGTTTTTAAAACTTTAAAAAAAACATTTTTAATGAAAAATGTTTAAATTTTGTGATCGGAATAATTAATTGGTAAAGATGTAATTAATGATATTGGCACCCATTTTTAATGCCTTTTCTCGAACTTCAAATGGATCATTATTAACTTCTGCATCTTCCCAGCCATCTCCAAGATCGCATTCGTAGGTATATAACAAAACTAATTTTGTACCAACAAATATCCCAAATGCTTGGGCTCTTTTGCCGTCATGTTCATGGATTTTTGGTAATCCATTAGGGAAAGAAAATGGTTTTTGAAATATTATGTGAGTCGCAGGTATCTCAACTAAATTATTATTTGGGAATATTTTTTTTATTTCTTTTCGAATATATTGATCCATACCATAATTGTCATCAATATGAAGGAATCCACCAGCTAATAGATAATTTCTTAAATTTAAGACATCTGCATCACTAAATACTACATTTCCATGTCCGGTCATATGAACAAATGGATAAGATAGTAAGTCAGGACTACTAGGTTCTACAGTTCTTGGTTTGGATTTAATTTTTGTATTGATATTTGCGTTGCAAAACTTTATTAGATTAGGTAAAGAGGTTGGATTGGCATACCAATCGCCACCTCCGCTGTATTTTACAAGAGCAATTTCTTGTGAAAAACAGTTGAAAGTAATAAAAAGGAAAAATAAATATATTTTTTTCATTTAATTATTTTAATGCTAATGAGCTATAGTTGCAATTTATATCTAATTTGATTTTATTCTTCATTAACAAATACCACGCTATGACAGGCAACAACGGCTGCAGTTTCTGTACGTAATCGAGTATTGCCTAATGAAACTGGAATATAATTGTTTTCTAGTGCCAATGCGATTTCCTTTTCAGAAAAATCACCCTCCGGACCAATTAAAATAGTATAATTTTCATTAGGTTTTAAGACTGATTTAAGTGTTTTTTTATCTGTTTCTTCGCAATGTGCAATTAGTTGCATTCCCTCATTTTTATTTTTTATGAATTCTTTGAATGATACTGCAGGGTTTAATATTGGAAGATGCAATTGGTTGCATTGTTTCATTGCCGACAAAATAATCTTATCGTATCTCTCAGCATTTATTACTTTTCTTTCAGATCGGTCACAAATAATTGGTGTGATTTCGTGAATACCAATTTCGGTTGCTTTTTCAAGAAACCATTCGTAACGATCATTCATTTTAGTTGGTGCTACAACTAAATGTAATTTGTATTTAGGTAATTCTGTTTTTTCAATAGATAATACCTGCACTGTGCATTTATTATCGGATGCTAAAGTTATTTCTGTTTTAAATAAAAGGCCTAATCCATTGGTAACAAATAATATATCTGAATCTTTTTTACGTAAAACTTTAATTATATGTTTGCTTTCTTCTTTATCAAAAGAAAAGCTTTCGGTTGATTCGGTAATAGTCGGATTATAAAATAATTGCATAACTTAAAATTGTATTCGTGCTTTTGAAACAACTGCGTTTGTTTCAAACGTTTCGGATAAAAACTTTTGATAGCCTACAATTCCAATCATTGCAGCATTATCAGTAGTATATTCAAATTTAGGAATAAATGTTTTCCAGCCGTATTTATTTTCAGTTTCTTTTAGTGTGTTTCGAATTCCTGAATTGGCAGAAACTCCTCCGCCAATGGCAATTTGTTTGATGCCGGTTTCGTTGACTGCCATTTTTAATTTATCCATCAAAATTTCGATAATAGTATTTTGTATAGAAGCACAAATGTCATTCAGGTTTTCTTCGATAAAATTCGGGTTTTCTATCTTTTTCTTTTGGATAAAATATAAAATAGCTGTTTTTAATCCAGAGAAACTAAAGTCCAAACCTGGTACTTTTGGCTTTGTAAATGGGAATGCTTTTGGGTTTCCCAGTTGTGCATATTTATCGATTAATGGTCCGCCTGGGTAGGGAAGCCCCAGGATTTTTGCACTTTTATCAAAAGCTTCACCAACGGCATCATCTGTGGTTTCTCCGATAATTGTTAAATCAAAAAAGTTGTTCACTTTTACAATTTGAGTATGTCCTCCGCTTATTGTTAGTGCCAAAAATGGAAAAGTAGGTTTGTCATATCCTTCTTCATCTATAAAATGAGCTAGAATATGGGCATGCATATGGTTTACGGCAATTAGCGGTATTTGCAAAGCAAGTGCCATTGATTTGGCAAAGGAACTTCCAACCAAAAGTGAACCCATAAGTCCAGGACCTTGAGTAAAAGCAATTGCTGAAAGTTGTTCCTTTTGAATACCTGCTTTTTTAAGTGCAGCATCAATTACCGGCACAATATTTTGCTGATGTGCCCTAGAAGCAAGCTCAGGGACAACACCTCCGTATTGATTGTGAATTAACTGATTAGCTACAACATTAGACAATACTTTGTCGTTATGTAAAACGGCTGCAGCAGTATCATCACATGAACTTTCTATGGCAAGAATAAAAACCTCTGAATTTTGCATATATAAAAGGACGATTTTCGGACTAAATTTGATGAATTACCATAAAAATAGTATTTTTACAGCGATGCCAAAATTAAAGATTTTTTATTTAAGGTATTATCATTTCCATAGGCAAAATGTTATTTTGGAGAAATAAATTAAAAAACGATTCGTATCAAAAAGATTAAGAAAATAATATTCCGTACGCTACTTGGACTAATATTACTTTTGCTAGTACTTTTTATAGCACTTACAATGCCTAGAGTTCAGACTTCAGTGGCTCAATATTTCATTAAAAGCATCAATGAAGATTTTAAGATTCATATTGGAATAGAGGAAGTGCAACTCACCATGTTTGGCGGTGTTAAGTTTAAAGAAGTTATAATATTAGATCATCATAAAGATACTTTAATCTATACTAAAAGGATAAATACTTCTATTTTGGGAGCTAAAAACCTTTTGGATGGAGATTTGCTATTTGGAGATTTAGCGATGAGCGGTGTTTTATTTAATCTAAAAACCTATAAAAATGAAAAGAAGACGAATCTAGATTATTTTGTCGATTCATTTGAAACCGGTGCTCCTCCTTCTAAAAAACACTTCTTGCTAAAAGCCACTAAAGTTGATATGACAAATGGTCACTTCATTCTTAGTGATGAAAATAGAGAGAACCCAAAAGATGTTGATTTTACAAGGCTTAATCTCTCAGTTACAAATTTAAAAATTTATGGACCTGAGGTTTATGCAAACATAAAAAAAATGTCCTTTTTGGATCATAGAGGTTTGTATGTTGAGAATTTAAAAGGGAATTATAGCTTTACTCAGCAACAAATGAAACTCGAGAATATGGAATTAAAAACCAAAGAATCGAGTATAAAAGGTGATGCTGCCTTGAATTATAATATTGATGATTTTGCTTTCTTCACTGATAAAGTAGATTTTGATTTCAAAATTAAGTCAGGAATTGTGGCATCAAATGATGTTCGTTGTTTTTATGATGAATTAGGGAAATATCAATATTTTAAAATTAAAGGTCGTATAAAAGGTCCTCTTAATAATTTAAAATTACTGGATTTAAAGCTAAAAGACAATCGTGGTACTGAATTAGAAGGGTTTATTAACTTCAAAAATCTTCTTGGTGACAAAAACCAGGAATTTTATATGAATGGTAAGTTTGATAAACTGAATTCAAATTATGATGATTTGGTAAGTATATTGCCTAATGTTTTAGGAAAAAAGCTTCCCGTTATTTTGAAAAAGTTTGGAGATGTTTCTATAATTGGGAATGCTCAGGTTACCACTACATCTATAAAAGCAAATCTTGCAATGAATACCGCTTTAGGACATGTAAAATCTAATTTTAAGATGAAAGACATGAATCAAAGCGATAAAGCTGCTTATGTGGGTTATGTTGTTTTGAATAATTTTAATATTGGGAATCTCCTTGACAATAAGGATTTATCCAAAGTAAGTTTAAATTTAGATGTAGATGGAAAAGGATTCTCCGAAAAATATTTAAATACTGCCCTAAAAGGATCAGTCTCCAGATTAGATTATAACAAGTATAGCTATACCAACATAGCTCTTAACGGAAATTTTAAATTGCCTTTATACAAAGGAAACGTTAAGATTAACGACCCTAATTTAAAGTTGAATTTTGATGGATTACTTGATTTTAGTAAAAAAGACAGTAAACATGATTTTAATATCAATATTGAAAGAGCGGAATTGCATAAACTGAAATTTGTAAATGATTCTGTTTCTCTTTTTAAAGGTAACATAATTGTTAATACACAAGGGAATTCAATTGATGATATGCAAGGTAATATTTATGTAAATAATGCTACCTATACCAATACTAAAGATACATACCAGTTTAATGATTTCAATGTCAATTCAAAGTTTGATGCAGGAAAGGTTCGTACAATAAAAGTAGATTCTCCGGATATTACAGATGGGGAAGTTGTCGGTAAATATAAATTTTCTGATTTAAAGAAATTAGTTTCTAATTCTCTGGGAAGTCTTTATACCAATTATAGGCCTATAAAAGTAAGCAAAGGGCAGTTTTTAAAATTTAATTTCTCGATTAACAGTAAAATCGTTGAAGTCTTTTTTCCTGAAATAGTAATTAGTCCCAATACAATTGTAAAAGGGAGTATAGACTCGGATAATAATGATTTTAAATTCAATTTTAATTCTCCTGTAATTAAAGCTGCTGATAATACTTTTGATAATATTAGAGTTTCTATTGATAATAAGAATCCGCTTTATAATGCTTATGTTGAGTTAGACAGTATTAAAACTAAGATGTATAAAATACGTGATTTTAGTTTGATAAATGTGACTTCAAAAGATACATTATTCTTCCGTACGGAGTTTAAAGGTGGTACAAAAGGAGAGGATAATTTTAATTTAGATTTGTATCATACCATTAATAAAGAGAATAAAAACGTTATTGGTTTTAGTAAATCTGAAATTAAAATAAAAAATAGCTTGTGGTTTTTGAATGAATTTAATTTATCTAATAATCGAGTTATATTTGATAAAGAGCTGAAAGAATTTCAGCTAGACGATTTTGTTCTATCAAATAAAGATCAGGAAATCACATTTGATGGTGTTGTTAGAGGGAAAGATTATAAAGATTTAAAACTGCACTTTAAAAACGTTAATATAAACGATTGGATATCGGCACAAAAGAGTTTTACAGTGCACGGAAATCTAAATGGAGAGGTCAATTACAAACAAAACAAATTGGTGTATGAGCCTACAGCTTCAATATCTGTCGATAATTTGAAGGTGAATGACCATGATTTAGGAACTTTGAATTTTGATATTCAAGGAGACGAAAATTTGAAAAAATTCACATTGTATTCTACTGTTGAAAATGAAAACTTTGAGTCCTTTATTGCCGATGGTAGTTTTGAAATTGAGAACGAGCAGACCGTACTTGATTTAAATTTAAAATTTGATCGTTTTAATCTAGGCACACTAAGTTCACTTGGTGGTGATGTCGTATCTAATATTAGAGGATATGTTTCCGGAAATACCAGTATAGGAGGAAACTTGAAAAAGCCAGAAATCAATGGAAGGCTTTTTGTGAATGGGGGAGGATTAACGATTCCTTATTTAAATGTTGACTACGCACTAAATGATAAATCAATCATAGATTTAACAGGAGAAAAATTCTTATTCAGAAACAATACCCTTACCGATACAAAATACAAAACGATTGGAACGTTGAATGGGGTAGTGGAGCATAATAATTTTTCGGATTGGAAACTGGATTTGACTGTAAATTCTAAAAGATTCCTTGCTCTGGATACAAAGGATAGTGAGGATGCAGCTTACTTTGGAACGGCATTCATTGATGGTAGAGCAACAATTAAAGGGCCTACAGATGCTTTATTTATAAAAGTAGATGCTAAGTCAGAAAAAGGAACAGCAGTAAAAATACCAATTAATAATGCGGAAAGTGTAAGTGAAAACAGTTTTATTCATTTTGTGACACCTAAAGAGAAATACAATTTACAAAAAGGTATTGTAGAGAATACCAAAAAATACAATGGACTTGAATTAGAGTTTGATTTTGAGATAACCCCAAATGCGGAGGTCGAAGTAATACTAGATAGAAATTCCGGACATGGAATGAAAGGAAGAGGAAATGGAACGTTACTATTTAAAATTAATACTTTAGGTAAATTTAATATGTGGGGGGATTTCTTGCCTTTTGATGGAACCTACAATTTCAAATATGGAGGGATAATCGACAAGAAATTCAAAGTAAAAAAAGGAGGATCTATTATTTGGGAAGGAAACCCAATGAAAGCACAATTGAATTTAGAAGCGGTTTACAAAATTTCCGCAAATCCAGCATTACTTTTAGAAAGTTCCAGTATAAACAGGAAAGTACCCGTTGATGTTGTTATTGGTATTCGTGGCGATTTAACAAGACCGGAACCAGACTTTATGATTGAGTTCCCAACGGTAAGTAATGTCTTAAAATCCGAGCTACAAACTGAGTTAGCCGATAAAGATGTACGTCAAACGCAAGCTTTGTATTTGTTGTCTACTGGTAGTTTCTTAAGTAAAGATGGAACTAGTCAAGTAGGAGCGTCGAGTATTTATGAAACAGCTTCTGGGATGTTAGGGAATATTGTACAATCGAATGATGAAACTTTCGAAATGAATTTTAATGTCGTTACGGCAGATAAAAGACCTGGTAAGCAAACGGACGGAAGGTTTGAAGCTATTGTTTCTTCTAAAGTAAATGAGAGAATAACGATTAATGGTAAGATTGGTGTTCCATTTGGAGGTGTCAATGAATCAACAGTTGTTGGTGATATAGATATTAGATATAGAGTGAATGATGATGGTTCTTTTAATTTGCATGTATTCAATAAAGAAAACGACATAAACTATGTTGGACAAGAAATAGGTTATACCCAAGGAGGTGGACTTATTTATGAAGTCGATTTTGATACATTCAAAGAATTGGTCGATAAACTATTTAAAAATAAAAAATTAACAATTCCCGCTAAAGAAAAAATAGATGTAGAAAATCCAGATTCTAATTTGAATCCTGATTTCATTAATTTTTCTAAACCCACTCCACCCAAAACTGAAAAACCAAAAGTAAATCAGGACGGGTTACTTCCAGAGGAGGACTAAAACAATTCTACTTTATAATTGCTTTTTTTATTTCAGTAAAATTTATACTACTAAATTTTACTGAAAGACTGTGTGTGCTTTTTGAAATGATCTAACCTTGCTGTGTAATAGTGGGTTAGATTGCTGTTTTTTGAAATTTAAGCGCTTTTTTGAATCTGAATTTTCCCTTTAAAATAAAGAAAAAAGCTCAAGTTTTTTTGTTTAAAAAAAACTTATCAACGAAAACGTTTGAATTTCGGACCAATTATTAAAATGTTAGAAAGCTGACTATTAATGTCCTTGATGTTTGCTAATTTTACGTTTTAATACTTAAAAAAATGTCAAAAACAATAAAAAAAATAGGTGTTCTTACATCAGGAGGAGACTCTCCAGGTATGAATGCCGCTATTAGATCAGTAGCAAGAACATGTGCTTTTCATAATATAGGATGTGTTGGTATATATAGAGGTTATCAAGGTATGATAGAAGGAGACTTCAAAGAGATGGGACCTCGAAGTGTAAACAATATTGTCAATAAAGGAGGGACCGTTTTAAAATCGGCTCGATCTTTAGAATTCAAAACACCAGAAGGAAGAGAAAAAGCCCATGCCAATCTTGTTAAGGCCGGTATAGATGCTTTAGTGGTAATAGGCGGTGATGGTTCATTTACAGGAGCATTATTGTTTAACTCTGAATATAATTTTCCTGTAATAGGAATACCTGGTACTATTGATAATGACATATTTGGTACAAGTCATACTTTAGGATATGACACAGCTTTGAATACCGTTGTCGATGCAATAGATAAAATTCGTGATACTGCCAGCTCTCATAACAGATTGTTTCTGGTAGAAGTTATGGGGCGTGATGCAGGGCATATAGCTTTGAATGCAGGAATTGGAGCAGGAGCTGAAGAAATTCTTATCCCAGAAGAAGATTTAGGATTAGATCGTTTATTAGACTCTTTACGAAAAAGTAAAGCAGCAGGGAAATCATCAAGTATAGTTGTAATTGCAGAAGGGGATAAAATTGGTAAAACAGTTTTTGAACTTAAGGATTATGTAGAATCAAATTTACCAGAATATGATGTTCGTGTATCTGTTTTAGGACATATGCAACGAGGTGGTGCGCCATCATGCTTTGATAGAGTTTTAGCAAGTCGTTTAGGAGTGAAAGCTGTTGAGTCATTGCTGGAAGGAAAATCAAATTTTATGGTTGGTTTATTAAGTGACAAGATCACATTAACACCTTTGGAACAAGCAATAAAAGGGAATTCTGAAATAGATAGGGAACTGTTACGTGTTTCTGATATAATGTCTATTTAGAATATGAAAATAGAGAAATAGCCACTCTTGATTCCTCTCTTTTATTATATAAAAAAGTAAACTATAATTAAAATTAAATAAAATGTCAAAAGTAAAATTAGGAATTAACGGATTTGGAAGAATCGGAAGGATTGTTTTTAGAGAATCTTTCAATAGGGATAATGTAGAGGTAGTTGCAATAAACGATTTATTAGAGGTTGATCATTTAGCTTACTTATTAAAATATGATTCTGTACACGGACGTTTTGACGGAACAGTTGAAGTAAAAGAAGGAAAATTGTATGTAAACGGTAAACATATTAGAGTTACTGCAGAAAGAGAACCAGCAAATTTAAAATGGAATGAAGTTGATGTTGACGTAGTTGCTGAATGTACTGGTTTCTTTACTACTGTTGAAACAGCAAAAGCACATATTACCGGAGGAGCAAAAAAAGTTATTATTTCAGCACCATCTGCAGACGCCCCAATGTTTGTAATGGGTGTAAATCACACTAGAGCTTTGGCTACAGATACAGTAGTTTCAAACGCTTCTTGTACTACAAACTGTTTAGCTCCTATCGCAAAAGTATTGAATGATAATTTTGGAATCGTTGAAGGTTTGATGACAACTGTACATGCTACAACATCAACTCAAATGACAAATGATGGTCCATCTAGAAAAGATTTCCGTGGTGGTAGATCAGCACTTGTAAATATGATTCCTTCAAGTACCGGAGCTGCAAAAGCTGTTGGGAAAGTTATTCCTGAATTAGACGGAAAATTAACAGGTATGTCTATGCGTGTTCCAACTGCAGACGTTTCTGTTGTAGATTTAACCGTAAAACTTGCTAAAGAAACTACTTATGCAGAGATTATGGCAGCTATGAAATTAGCTTCAGAAACAACAATGAAAGGTATATTAGGATATACTGAGGATTTAGTGGTTTCTCAAGATTTCGTTTCAGATCCAAGAACATCTATAGTTGATAATTTAGCCGGTATTGGTTTGAATTCAACTTTCTTTAAAGTAGTTTCTTGGTACGATAATGAATATGGATATTCAAGTAAATTGATTGATTTGTCTGTACACATTTCAGGTTTAAAATAATTTTTTAAATTTACAAAATCCCATTAGGTAAAATTAATGGGATTTTATTTTTTGTTCGGTTCTATAGCATTCAAATTGGTATTTAATTTTATAGAAAAAACGACAAAATTCATAGCAAACTAACCAGTAATTATGGAATGAACATTACTTAAAGTTGGTTCCAAGATGCCAATGATAATGAGTGATCCGTGCGATAGCGAATAGGCGAAGCAATTACATAAGACCAATAAAAGAATAAATATTATTTACATATGAAATCGCCATGACTGCAGTAGTCGCAAAAAAGAATAAAGATCTGGCGATACCATATTCAAATAAAAAACAAATATTATCTACATATGAAATTAATAGTTGACAGTGGTTCTACTAAAGCAGATTGGATTGCTATAGATGAGGAGGGTAAAGTTTTGTTTACTACACAAACATTAGGTTTAAATCCAGAAATTCTTAACGGTGATGAAATCATAGAAAGGTTAAATGATCGATTTGATATTTTACAGAATAAAAAAACAACAACTCATTTGTTTTTCTACGGAGCAGGTTGTGGAACTGATAGAATGAAATTGATGCTTTCTCAACTTTTTCAGGGGTATTTTCCAAACGCCATAATTGTAGTAGAAGAAGATACTTATGCAGCTGTTTATGCAACAAGCCAAAAAGGAGAAAAAGCAATTGTTAGTATATTAGGAACTGGTTCTAACTGTAGTTATTTTGATGGACATATACTTCATCAAAAAGTACAATCTTTGGGGTATATCGTAATGGATGATTGTAGTGGTAATGTTTTTGGAAAAGAATTAATTAGAAAATACTATTTTAATAAAATGCCAAAAGAGTTAGCGGAAGTTTTTGAAAAAGAATACAACGTAGATCCTGATTTTATTAAAAGTAAATTATACAAAGAGTCAAATCCAAATGCATATTTGGCAACATTTGCAAAATTCTTAATTCAAAATAAAGAGCATGAATTTTGTAAAAAGATAATTTTTAAAGGAATGAAATCTTTTGTAAAAAATTATATCAAGCAATTTGACAATTGTAAAGAAGTTCCAGTACATTTTGTAGGATCAATTGCTTTTTATTTAAAAGATGAATTAGCTGTTGTTTTTGAGAAATACGAATTACAGTTGGGTAATGTTTTAAGAAGACCCATAGATGGTTTGATCGCTTATCACGCATCAAATATATAATTATGGAAATAGCAATTATCGCCCATGATGGTAAGAAGGTAGATTTAGTAGCGTTTTTATTGAAAAATAAAGCCATTTTACAATTAGAAAAAATAAATCTAATTGCTACCGGAACCACAGGAGGTAAAGCTGAAGATGTTGGATTTAAAGTGAGAAGAATGCTGTCTGGACCTTTAGGAGGGGATGCTCAAATAGCTGCGAGAGTTGCTGAGGGTAAAACACAAATGGTAATTTTCTTTAAGGATCCATTGTCCAGCCATCCTCATGAAGCAGATGTAAATATGCTAATACGTGTTTGCGATGTGCATAATGTGCCGCTGGCTACTAATGAAGCAACGGCACAATTATTAATAGATGCTATAGCACAGCAATCATAGATATTTCTACATTTACATTTTTTGGCAAACATGCCACTTGAACCGTTTCACGAGCTGGAGCGGTTTTTTCATTAAAATAAGATCCGTAAACGGTGTTGATGCTTCCAAAATCATTCATATTCATGATGAAAATGGTTGTTTTTACCACGTTTTCAAATGTCATTCCGGCTGCTTCAAGAACGGCTTTCATGTTTTCCATTACTTGTTTGGTTTCTACTTCAATGTTATCTGTCACAAGTTCCATAGTAGCTGGATTCAATGCAATTTGCCCTGAAGTATATAATGTGTCTCCTTTTAAAACGGCTTGGTTGTAAGGTCCAATTGGTGCTGGAGCCTTTTCGGTGTAAATTATTTTTTTCACGATTGGTTAATTTTAGATTTATTTATTAGTAAGGTTTCTTTTTTCCCATTTGATATCACTAAGAATACCCGATTTGATTCCAATAAAAAAGTTCCAACTGGCATTGTCACCAAAAGGAGTCCAGTTAAAATCCATTCTCCAGCTCATTAAATCCCTTTCAAATCGAAGTTGTGTAAATGTTACTCCTTTTTGTACAAAGTCATAACCTGTTGAGATACCAGCTTTCCACTTAGGAGTAAGGTCGGCATTGGCAGAAATCATGATTGAATTTCCGATTATCTTTTTCTCTCTATTGTTGTTTCCATAAGTAAGAGAATAGGCAAAAGTCATATCCCATGGCAATTTTGCTCTAAAAAACTCGGATATTTTATCTTCTCCATTCTCATCATCAAATTGACTTTTTCTAACATTTCCTACGTCAATATCAGAACCAAATAAATCATCACCTCTTCCTCCGTTTCTAAGATTTTGAGAGTTCTTTTCCTTTTTTTCTCCTTTATTATTAATAGAATAATTCATGGTCAGATTCGCACTGGTCATTCTAAATAAGCTTCCGCCATTATCAATGTTATAGATGTTAATTCTTTTTCCATTGTTGTCAATAGCATATGGGTCTAATGTGGCGCCAAAATTGGCAGACAATTTATTATCGAAAAATTGAGTTCCACCACTAACTCTTACAGGAGACCAGGCAAGTTCTTTGGCGTCAAAATTATAGCTGGTAGACAAGTTTAAATTGTTTAGCAGCATAATTTTTTTAGGTTCCGTTTTTGTGCTGTCTCTGTCTTTGACTTTTGCCTCAAATGTGTTACTAAGATTTATTCCTAAAAAGTTTGAACTATTCATACCCGGAGAACCATAAATTCCTCCTTCAAAACGAGTATAATCTTTTTGCATGGTTCCGCTTGCATCTGTAGCATAGGTGTCATAGTATTTTTCAAAACTAGGAGTGTAACTATGTGAAATCGACGGACGCATTACGTGTCGGATGGATTGTATTTTTTTGTCGTTGCCAAAATTAAATGTACCGTATATGGTTGTTCCTAAACTTGTAGATGATGAATAAGTTCTAAATGCATCAAAACCTTTTACGTCAGTAGTTACAACAGTATTTAGCAGATCATCATATCTTTTATTGATGGTTTTAAAGTACCAAACTTCTTGATAGTTTAAAGAAGAACTTACACTAAAATATTTAAACACTTTAAAGTTAGTGCTTAACGGAATAGAGTGTTGGAAACCTATATCAGCATTTCTAAACATTTCAGGTTTAAAAAACAATGAGTCGGTAGTTTTAAAACTGTTTTTTCCGTTCAAATTATATTGCAAGTTAATGTTTTTGATTATACCTTTTTTGGCACCATCATTCGATGCAAACGGATACATACGATCAATACTAAACTGCAATGTAGGCAGTGTCATGTTGATTTCTTTGGTTTGCGTATTTTGTGAGTGCGTTGCTGTTAGCGATATTCTACTTTCAGGGATTGAATGGAATACGGTGCTATAAGAGATAGAAGAACTCAAAGTGTTGTTCAAAGAAGAACCAACATTGATTTGATTTATGGTTTTCTTGAAGTATTCACTACTACCAAGGTTCACGGATGCTGAAAACGTAGAATTTGGATTCGCTTTTGAATCTTGAGAATGTGACCATTGAATATTGTATATTTTGGTCTTCGAATAATCAGGATATCCTCTTTCGCTGACAATGTTATTCTCAAATCGAATGTTTATGTTTCCTTGAAAATGATATCTGTTAGCATAAGAAGATTGAGCCGCTAAACCATAACTTCCATTGGTGTAATAATCTCCTGTTAATGCCAAATTGTAATAATCACTTAGAGCAAAATAATACCCTCCGTTTTGAAGAGAAAATCCTTTAGTGTTAGAATTGTTATATGAAGGGAGAATAATTCCCGAAGTACTTGTCTCTTTTGAAAGAGGAAAATAAGCAAACGGAAGAAATAATGGGGTAGGAACATCAGCAATTACCATGTTGGTAAATCCAGTTACGATTTTTTTTCCAGGGGTGAATTTAATCTTATTAGTCTGAAAATAATATTCAGGATTATCGATATCCTTTGCGGTTGTAAATCGGGCGCCTTTTAAGAAATATACAGAGTCATTTTCTTTTTTGGTGATAGCAGCTTTTACATTAAATTCTCCTTGATTGGTTCTTGAATTCCAAATAAGAGCTTTTTTGGTTTTGAAATTAAAACGAATAGAGTCTGGCTCAATAACATTATTACCCTGCTTGAAATTTGGAAATTGTGTGTAATTCCCCGTAGAATCTTTTATTCTTCCAGCATAAACTTCATTTTTATCATAATCCATAACAATTATACCCGATTTTAATTCTACATCTTGGTAGTATAATTCGGATTTGTCGTACAGGGTGATGAGTTTTTTCTTCTGATCTATTTTGACATAGTTTTCAGCTTTGTACCTAACTTTACCGTCAAGAACTCCTTTTTTTACTTTGACAGTATCTAATCTTACTGTGTCTTTTTTTACATCAGTAACAGATTCTTCAATACTGTTTTTAGTATTAGGAGACTTAACTTCTTGTTTCTTAGAAGGTAGTGGCGTTTGTTTCTTTTTTATATCCTGAGAATATAAATTACTAGATCCTATTGATAGGAAAATTGATAGTAAAACGATATTAAATAAGTTTGTATGCAAAGGTTTAAATGCTATTTTTGTAAATTGTAGGCTTGCGTATTCGTGGGTCAAAATTACATATAAATTTTTGTCAAAAATAATCAATTGGTAAATTTATAACGGAAGTCTTATAATTAAATAACACTATTGGATGTATAAATTAAATAAAATAAAAATTGCATTAACATTTTTAATAGTAATTATGTCTACTGATTCTTATAGTCAGTTCGGTAATTTTAAAGTGACTTTGGATGCCGGACACGGGGATCATGACTTTGGAGCTGTTTATAGCGGAAGAGTTGAAAAAAATATTGCTTTGGCAATAGTTTTAAAAGTAGGTAAGATTTTAGAGGCATATCCTAAAATAGATGTTATATATACTCGAAAGACAGATGTTTTTATCGGTTTGATAGAAAGAGCCAATATAGCCAATAGAGCAGATGCCAATATTTTTGTGTCAATACATTGTAATGCAAACAAAAATACTGCTGCAGACGGAACAGAAACCTATGTTATGGGTATGAATAAGATTGCATCAAATCTTGAAGCTGCGAAACAAGAGAACTCTGTAATCACAATGGAGAAAGATTATAAACAAAAATATGAAGGTTTTGATCCTAATTCTCCAGAAACAATGATTGGTATGACTTTAATGCAAGAAGAGTATCTGGAAAACAGTATTTCATTGGCAAGTAAAGTAGAAGATGCTTTTGGAAAATTAGGTAAAAAGTTAAGACATGGCGGTGTAAAGCAAGCTCCTTTTATGGTACTACATAAAGCTTATATGCCTAGGGTATTAATAGAAACTGGATTTGTGTCTAATCCTGTTGAGGGAGAATTATTAAATTCCGAATCTGGTCAGGATGAAATCGCGAGAGCAATTGCAGATGCAATTATCAGTTATAAACTAGAATATTTTGGAGATGGGGGGAATGAGACTTTAGAAGAAAAGCCTTCTCAAAAATTAATGGAAAGTAAAAATAAAACGAACGATTCTTCAGAAACTAATACTCCAATTATAAAAAAAGACACTTTAGGGGCTGTTTATAAAGTTCAATTATCAGCCAGCAAAAAAAATATAGCTTTGTTACCTAAAAACTTTAAGGGGTTGAAAAATGTTTCAATGGTCTATGAAGATAAGATTTATAAATATTTTTTTGGTGAAACAACAGATTATGCAGAAGCAAAAAATCAATTAATGGAGGCTAAATCGAAAGGTTATGATTCAGCTTTTTTAGTTGCACTTAGAAATGGAAAAAAAATAAGCATACAGGAAGCGATTAAATAATAATTACAATTTCGAATATTTTATATTAGATTTGCAAAAAAATAAAGACATAAATTTTGAAAATTACAAGAGAAATTAAAACTGCAATTTTAGTACTTACTTCAATTTTATTATTCATTTGGGGTTACAGTTTTCTAAAGGGTAAAGACCTTTTTAATAATTATAAAACATTTTTTGTTGAGTATTCAAATGTTGAAGGATTAGCACCTTCAGCTCCAGTAACTATAAATGGATTAGTTGTTGGTAAGGTTAGAGCAATAACAATTAGTGAGAAAGGGAATCTATTGGTAGAATTACAATTAAGCACCGATTTTCCTATTTCAAAATCAAGTACAGCCACACTATATGACGGAAGTCTTATAGGCGGGAAACAGGTAGCTATTCATCCTAATTTTAAAGACAAAGTTGTTGCTGAAAATGGAGATTATCTGGTTGGTGAGATAGAAGCAGGTTTGATGACTTCATTGGGAGACAAGGCAGCACCAGTTATTGCTAAAGTAGAGAAATTGATGGCTAGTGCAGATCAATTAATTACAAGCTTTAATACAGTTCTTGATGCCAAAGGTCAAGCTGATTTAAAAAAGAGCTTAGCAGAACTTAGCGCAACTATGGAGCAATTTCATAAAGTAGCTGAGGGTGCGAATGTGATTTTGGATGAAAACAAAGGACAATTAAAAGGAGTAGTTTCTAATTTTAATAAAGTTTCTAATAATTTCGTTAAGATTTCAGATTCATTGAATAAAGCTGATTTAGGACAAACAGTTAAAAATTTGAATACAACATTAAACAAAGTTGATGGTTTAATGAAAGGTATAGAATCTGGAAAAGGGACTATGGGTAAAATGATGAAGGACGACGCCTTATATGCAAACCTGGAAAAAACTTCCAAAGAGTTGGAATTGCTTTTACAGGATGTTAGATTAAATCCAACACGATATGTAAATGTTTCTGTTTTTGGAAAGAAAAACAAACCATATGTTGCTCCAAACGATTCTATAACAAAAGTAAAAAACTAGTATATGAGTTATCTTAGTAGTATATTATTTGCCATAATATTGATTATTGGATTCGGGTATTTTTATTCAAATGTAAAAAAAATCATTAGGAATATAAATCTGGGTACTGATGTAGATCGTAAAGATAATGCAAAGGCACGTTGGAGAAATATGGCTATGATTGCTCTTGGGCAATCTAAAATGGTAAAAAGACCCGTAGCAGGGATACTTCACATAATAGTTTATATTGGATTTGTTATTATCAATATTGAATTATTAGAGATCATCATTGATGGTCTGTTTGGAACTCATAGAATTTTTGCTCCTATCGGAGTTGTATATGATGTTTTAATAGGTTCTTTTGAGATACTGGCTTTTTTAGTATTATTTGCGGTTAGTGTATTTTTGATAAGAAGAAATATAGTTAAACTAAGAAGATTTATTCATTCAGACTTGAAAGGTTGGCCAAAGAGTGATGCTAATTACATTTTGTATTTTGAAATCACTTTGATGACTTTGTTTTTATTAATGAATGCTTCTGATTTGCATTTACAAAATGTTCCTGGAGGATTCTCTCATTTTATAAAAGCAGGTTCATTTCCTGTAAGCCAATTTATTGCACCAGTTTTCAACGGTATGTCTAATGAGTTAGTCATGATGCTAAATGAAGGCTTTTGGTGGTTGCATATTGTAGGGATTTTGGTTTTTATGAATTATTTATATTTTTCTAAGCACCTACATATCTTATTGGCTTTCCCAAATACGTATTTTGCTAATTTAAAACCTCAAGGACAATTTGATAATTTAGCTTCTGTAACTGCTGAAGTAAAATTAATGATGGATCCGAATGCTGATCCTTTTGCAGCAGCGCCAGTTTCTGAAAATGAAGCCCCAAGTAAATTTGGTGCGAGCGATGTTCAGGATTTAAACTGGGTTCAGTTATTAAATGCTTATACCTGTACAGAATGCGGTCGTTGTACTTCTTCTTGTCCAGCCAATCAAACAGGTAAAAAATTGTCTCCTCGTAAAATTATGATGGATACCAGAGATAGATTGGAAGAAGTAGGTAAAAACATCGATGCCAATAAAGGTGTTTTTGTACCGGATAATAAATCATTATTAAACGATTATATTACTCCAGAAGAATTATGGGCTTGTACGTCTTGCAACGCTTGTGTAGAAGAATGCCCAGTAAATATTAGTCCACTTTCTATCATCATGGATATGAGACGTTATCTGGTTATGGAGCAAAGTGCTGCACCAATGCCTTTAAATGCGATGATGACTAATATTGAGAATAATGGAGCACCATGGCAATACAGTCAGCAAGATCGTTTGAATTGGAAAGACGAAAATTAGTTTCTTTCAAATTTGTTTTAATTAAAAAAATATAAAATACACGCAAATTGAGGCTCTTGCCTTTGTTGTAAAAAAATATAAAAGTTATGTCAGAAAATTTAGTTGTGCCAACAATGGCCGAAATGCTAGCCCAAGGAAAACAACCAGAAGTTTTATTTTGGGTAGGTTGTGCAGGAAGTTTTGACGATAGAGCAAAGAAAATAACAAAAGCATTTGTGCGAATTCTAAATCGTGCCAATGTTTCTTTTGCTGTTTTAGGTACAGAAGAAAGTTGTACTGGAGATCCGGCAAAAAGAGCAGGAAATGAATTTTTGTTTCAAATGCAAGCGATGATGAATATCGAAGTGCTAAATGCTTATGAAGCCAAAAAAATTGTTACTGCTTGTCCGCATTGTTTTAATACTTTGAAAAATGAATACCCTGAATTGGGAGGACATTATGAAGTAGTGCATCATACAGAATTTCTTAAATCATTATTAGACTCAGGTCGTTTAACGATTGAGGGAGGACAATTTAAAGGAAAACGAATTACTTTCCATGATCCTTGTTATTTAGGTAGAGCGAATAATGTATATGAGGCCCCAAGAGATTTAATTCAGAAACTGGATGCTGAATTGATCGAAATGAAACGATCAAAAGCTAACGGTTTATGTTGTGGAGCTGGAGGTGCACAAATGTTTAAAGATGCTGAACCAGGTAATAAAGAAATCAATGTTGAAAGAACAGAAGATGCTTTAGAAACAAAACCAGATATTATTGCAGCAGGTTGCCCATTTTGTAACACCATGATGACAGACGGTGTTAAAAATAAAGAAAGAGAAGGCGATGTTAAAGTAATGGATGTAGCCGAATTGATTGCCAACGCTCAGGATTTGTAAAAATGGCGATAAGAAAATTTGTTTTACTAATGTTATTGCCGGTATGGGGTTCCTTATTTGCACAAACAACATCTAAAATAAATTTTCAAGATTCAATAGTTCATGATTCGAGTGCCGCTAAACAATTAAAGTTTAATGTCAAGCAATTAATACTTCCAGTTACTTTTATAGGGTTTGGAGCAATTGGAATCAATAGTGACCAATTGAAAAAGCTGAACTCTGAAATCAGTGAAGAAGTCACAGAGCACATCGATAAGCGAATAACAATTGATGATTTTCTACAATACGCTCCAGCAGCTTCAGTTTATGCTTTAGGCGCTTTTGGAGTTGAAGGAAAAAATAATCTTAAAGATAAATCGATTATTCTTGGTACTTCCTTTTTGATAATGACTACAGTTGTTACAGGATTAAAAGTTGTTACTAAAGTTGAAAGACCAGATCTTACAAGCAATAATTCTTTTCCATCAGGACATACGGCAACGGCCTTTATGGGAGCCGAATTTCTATATCAGGAATATAAAGATGTCTCTATTTGGTATGGAGTTTCAGGATATGCTATAGCCACTTTTACAGGAGCATTTAGAATGTATAATAATCGGCATTGGCTCACAGATGTAGTTGCAGGTGCAGGAATCGGAATACTGAGTGCGAAAGCGGGGTATTGGTTGTTTCCAACAGTAAATAAATTATTCACATCAAAAAGTAATCCAAACAAGAAATCTGCGTTTATTCCTTATTATGACGGAAAGCAAGTAGGGTTTGGATATATTTCTTCTTTTTAAGTGAAAATTCGAAAGTCGAAAGTCAAAAGACAAGGAGTAAAAATCTAAATTCAAAAATCTAAAATAACAATATCATGTACGTTCCTTTTGAAAATTTACCGGACGAATCCAGAATTTGGATTTATCAATCGAATAGAAAATTTTCGGATGATGAATTTTCTGAAATCGAAACTGATTTGAAATCGTTTCTTAACGAATGGGCAGCTCATGGAAGTAGCCTGGAATCTTCTTGTTTGTTGAAATACAATCGATTTATTATAATCGCAGTAAATCAGGAAGTGCAAGCAGCAACAGGTTGTTCTATTGATTCATCAGTTGAGTTTATCCAAAGCTTAGAGAAAAAATACAATGTAGATTTATTGGATAAAATGAATGTGACCTTCAAGCTAGGAGAACACATCGCACACAAACCATTGATTGATTTCAAGAAAATGGTAAAAGATAAAGCCGTTACCGAAAATACAATAGTCTTTAATAATTTGGTTAACAATATAGAAGAATTCAAAGAATCTTGGGAAGTTCCCGCTATGGATAGTTGGCATAGTCGATTTTTTTAAACTAATTTATAAAATCAATATGTCTAAAATTATTTCCCTTTTTGCATTGTTTTTTTGTTTTTCAATTTCTAATGCTCAAAATTCTGATATAGATCTTTTAAAAAAAATAAATCTAAACAGAAATACTAATCTCGAATCAACAATGATTGGGATTACTAATAGTGCTTTGCCGGTGAGTATTGGTACACCTGTAATTATTTATACAGTTGGATTAATAGAAAAAGATAGTGTCACAAAGAAAAAAGCAATTTTTATAGGGGAATCTTTGGCAGCATCAGCATTTATTTCTTTTGCCTTAAAAAAAATTACAAAAAGGGAAAGACCCTATGTAACCTATCCAGAAATAGATAATGTTACAGAGGAATCAAGCTATTCTTTTCCTTCAGCTCATACTTCATCAGCTTTTGCTACAGCAACATCATTAAGTATGGCTTATCCAAAATGGTATGTAATTGCTCCATCTTTCTTGTGGGCAGGTGCTGTAGGATATTCACGTATGTACTTGGGAGTACATTATCCTACCGATGTTCTGGCAGGTGCAATTGTGGGTAGTGGTTCGGCTTTTTTGTGTTATAAATTGAATAAATGGATTAATAAAAAGAGATCTCCACATCAAAAAAAGCTTTGGGAGTAATTCTTTATTAAAACTTAAAGGCTTTTCGTTATTTTTTCAAAAAATATACTTTAAATTTGCTACTATCATAATCCTATTTCTGTATTCTTGAAATATACTAGTATTATATTATCTTTTATTTTTCTCTTGCTTTCTTGTTTGCCATGTGCAGATAGGGAAGGGAATACTTCATCACAGACACTTGTAGAAAAAAGTAGTTTAGAGCATAATCAGCATAGCGATACTTGTTCACCGTTTTGTATTTGCAATTGTTGCAGTTCACAAGTTTTTGCCTTCGATAACACAGTTTGTACTCTTAATTTTGTTGTTATCAAAAAGATGGTAGAAAACAAAATACCTGAATACAAATCGATTTTTATTTCGAATTTCTTCGGAAGTATTTGGCAACCCCCTCAGATAGTATAATGAAAACCTGACTCCAACAGTTTTGGAGATCAGGATAGAGAGTTGTGGCTTCACCACAAAATAAAATGACCCTTCTAGGTCTGATTTCTCATTCATTATATTAAAAAAATGATACATAAAATCATTAATTTTTCAGTAAATAACAAACTGATTACAGGAGTTCTGTTATCCATATTTATTATGTTTGGTGTCTATTCATTCACACAATTAAGTGTAGATGCATTGCCGGATGTGACTAATAATCAGGTGCAAGTGATAACGACTGCGCCAAATCTTGCTACTCAAGAAGTAGAACAATTTATAACTTATCCATTAGAAACGGAATTTAAATCATTGTCGGATATGGTTGAATTACGAAGCACAAGTCGTTCAGGTTTGTCAGTAATTACAATTGTGTTCAAAGACAATGTACCCGTAAATATTGCTCGCCAACGTGTTGATGAAAAAATACAAATGGCTGCGGATAATATTCCGAAACAATATGGCATGCCCGAATTATTGCCTCCAACAACCGGACTTGGAGAAATTTTTCAATACGTATTGGTTCCTGAAAAAGGATACGAAGACAAATACAATCTAACTGAACTAAGAACAATACAAGATTGGATTGTTAGACGCCAATTGTTAGGAACTGTTGGAGTTGTCGATGTAAGTAGTTTTGGTGGAAAGCTAAAACAATATGAGGTTTCGGTAAAGCCAGAACGTTTGGCTGCCAATAATCTTACGCTTATAGATGTATTTGATGCTTTACAAAGCAACAACGAAAACACGGGAGGCAGTTACATCGATAAAGGTCCCAATATCTATTTTATTCGCGGAGAAGGACTGATTCAGAATATTGATGATATTAACAATGTTGTAGTAAAGAACAGTTCGGGAGTTCCTATTTTGATAAAAGACATTGCCGAAGTTAAATTTGGATTTGCACCTCGTTATGGAGCAATGACCAGAAACGGAAAAGGCGAAACGGTTGGTGGTGTTGTTTTGATGCAAAAAGGGGAAAATGCCGTTAGAGTGATCGAACGGGTAAAAGAAAGAATACAGTCAATAGAAAAAGCATTGCCAAAAGGTGTAAAAATTGATGTTTTTGTAGACAGAACCAAACTTATTGAGAAAACAGTTAGCACCGTTTCTACCAATTTAATGGAAGGAGCATTGATTGTAGTTTTAGTTTTAGTATTGTTTTTAGGTAGTTTGCGAGCAGGTTTAATTGTGGCTTCAGTTATTCCTTTGGCTATGCTTTTCGCCATAATCATAATGAATCTCTTTGGGTTGAGTGCGAATTTGATGAGTATGGGAGCTTTAGATTTTGGATTAATAGTAGATGGAGCCGTAATTGTAGTCGAAGCCACTTTGCATATTTTTTCTAAACACTATAAGAACAATGTTCTTTCTCAAAACAAAATGGACCATGAAGTAATAAAAAGTTCATCAAAAATTATGAGTAGTGCCATTTTTGGACAAATCATAATCTTGATTGTTTATATTCCTTTGTTTGTGTTAAGTGGTGTAGAGGG
Source organism: Flavobacterium aestivum (assembly GCF_026870175.2). Taxonomy (NCBI): domain Bacteria; kingdom Pseudomonadati; phylum Bacteroidota; class Flavobacteriia; order Flavobacteriales; family Flavobacteriaceae; genus Flavobacterium; species Flavobacterium aestivum. The sequence goes on from NZ_CP113977.2 coordinate 2,986,864, forward strand.
CAAAATGTTTATGCCAATGGCACAAACGGTAAGTTTTGCAATCCTTGGTGCATTACTGCTTTCGCTTACTTACGTTCCTTGGGCCAGCAGTATATTTTTAAGCAAAAAGGTGAGTGAAGGACCTAATTTTACGGACAGATTTATCAATAAATTAAACAATTGGTATCAACCAATTTTGGTAATTGCGCTAGAAAAGAAAAAAGCGGTTATCGGGATTGCAGTTTCTTTATTCATACTCTCATTATTCATTTTTAATTCATTGGGAGGCGAATTTATTCCTGAATTAGACGAAGGTGATTTTGCCATGAATTACACCATTAGACAGGGAAGTAGTTTGCCACAAAGTATTCAGGTTGGTACACAATTAGAAAAATTGGCACTTGAATTTCCAGAAGTAAAAGAAGTAGTTAGTAAAATAGGTACCAGCGAAATTCCAACAGACCCAATGCCGATAGAAAGTGCTGATATAATCATGGTTCTGAAAGATAAAAAGGATTGGACAACAGCCGACAATAAAGAAGAGTTGGCCGAGAAAATGAACGAAAAATTAAGTCAAATTCCAGGTTGTAATTTATCGTTTGAACAACCTATACAAATGCGATTTAATGAATTGATTGCGGGGGTAAAATCGGATATTGCCATAAAAATATTTGGTGATAATTTGGATAAATTATTTTCGGAAGCAAATAAAGCTGTCCCCATTATCCGTGGAATTGATGGTTTGACTGATATAAAGGTTGAACAAGTGACAGGAATGCCACAATTGGTCGTAAAATACAACCGAAACAAAATAGCACAATATGGTTTGAATATTGCCGAAGTAAATCGGATTTTAAATACCGCTTATGCTGGAGGAACAACAGGAGTAGTGTATGAAGGGGAACGCAAATTTGATTTGGTAGTTCGTATTCCTAAAAATAGCGATACGGATATTGATGCTTTAAAATCATTATTGATTCCAACACCACGAGGAAATCAAATTCCGTTGAATGAAGTAGCGGAAATCGCTTTTAAAACCGCACCATCACAAATAAGTCGTGAAGAAGCACAACGAAGAATTGTGATTGAAGCCAATGTACGTGGGCGAGATGTAGAAAGTGTAGTTTTGGAAATTCAAAAGAAATTGGATGCAAAACTAAAACTACCCGAAGGTTATTTTATAAAATATGGTGGGCAATTTCAAAATCTTCAAGAAGCTAAAGGAAGATTGTTATTAGCAGTTCCTGTAGCGCTTTTGCTCATTTTCTTTTTACTCTTTTTGTCGTTCCGTTCACTCAAGGAAGCAACAATAATTTTCTCGGCAATTCCTTTGGCCTCAATTGGTGGTGTTATTGCTTTATGGGTTAGGGGAATGAACTTCAGTATTTCGGCAGGAGTTGGTTTTATAGCCCTTTTTGGTGTAGCTGTTCTTAACGGTATTGTGTTAATCAGCTATTACAATCAATTAAGAGACGAAGGAGAAGAGGATTTACTGCAACGCATTTATAAAGGAAGCAGCGCCAGATTAAGACCTATTTTGGCGACAGCCACAGTAGCTTCATTAGGTTTCTTGCCTATGGCTTTGAGCACAAGTGCAGGTTCTGAAGTTCAAAAACCCTTAGCAACTGTAGTAATTGGAGGATTATTGACTTCAACATTGTTGACTCTATTTGTTTTACCTGTTCTATATTATTTAGTTATGAGGGTGAAAAGGGCTGTAGGCAGTAAGCAGTAGGCAGTTGGCGAAACCCGAAATGTAAAAAAAACAAAAGTCAATATTCAAATGACAGATAATTAATGACGAAATAATTTAAAATATTGTAAATAAGTGTTTTAAATTTCAAAGAATCAACAGTACAAATATTAAATGATGAAAAACTTAAATAATAAAAACATAAAGGAAAATTGTAGAGAGCAGATTTTATTTTTTGCCCTTTGCCGTTTGAATTCAATTGCCTTTTGCCTTTTGCTCTTTGCCTTTTGTCCTTCGATAAATGCGCAGACTTTTACTTTGCAAAACGCATTGGATTTGGCTACCAAAAACTACCCAACGATGCAACAGGCAACTTTGCAAACGGAGCAACAACAGGCATTAACAAAAACAGCTACTATTCTGGATCCATTTAATATCAATAGTAATTTGGGGCAAATAAACAGTAAATTGTTTGATTATAATGTGGGAGTGGCCCAAGGGTTTAAATTATCGAATAAAGCGGATAGAAATCTTTTGAACCAAAATGTAAACGTAGCAAAATCCTTTGAAGCGGTTACCAAAAGCGAATTGATTAAGAACGTTTCAAGTGCTTATTTCTTTTGGATTTATAATGTGCAGCAGTATAATTTGTTACTTGAAATAGATACAATTTTTGCTGAATATGAAAAGTATGCTGACAAGAAATTTCAAGTGGGAGAGAGCAATAAACTCGAAAAAATCAGCTCTGCCTTACAGCGTAAAGATTTAAAAATGCAATTGGCAGAGGCCAACACTCAAGTGTCATTTTATTTGACAGAATTGCAAAAATGGACAAGAAACAGCACCAATTATCAAGCTCCAACAAAATATGAAGCATTGCCGGAAATTAATTTAAGCGATAGTACATTGGTTAAAAACCATCCGATTTTACAGCTTTTGCAACAGCAAATTATTGCAAAAGAGTTAGCTATAAAATCAGAAAAAGCTAAGGCAAATCCATCATTCAATTTGGGAGTTAATGCGCAAAGTTTAGACAAGGAAAATCCGTTTTATTTTGGGAGCGTAGGTGTTAATATTCCATTATTCAGAAATGGAATTCAGGCAAAAACACAAGTGGCTAAATTAGAAACCGAAATTGCTAAAAAAGAATTGGAGAAATCGCAACAGGAATTGGCAACTATTTATTTGCAGCAATATCAGCTTCAAAAACAATATTTGGAACAACTCAATTATTATAAAACAGAGGGAATTCCTATGGCGGAAACCATTGTCAATTCGGCACAGCGGCTATACAAATCAGGAGATATTGGTTATATTGAATATACCCAAAACCTGAAAGATGCTAACAAAATTAAAAATGATTATTTGACGGTAATGAACAATTACAATCAAACGATAATCAATATTCAATATTTATTAAATAAATAAAATACATCGATGAAAAATTATATAACAATCATACTCTTTTTATTTCTTGGTTTAACCTCTTGCAAAAATAATTCAAGTGAAGAGGCTTCTACAAACGATTCAAAGGAGGCAGTAGAAAAATCTGTGGTAACTTTTACAGATGAACAAATAAAAGCCATCGATTTACAGTTGGGTAATTTTGAAAACAAAAACCTGACTACAACACTAAAAATTAACGGTAAATTATCGCTGCCGCCACAGTATCAAGCACAAGTAAGCATCTTGACGGGTGGAGTTGTAAAAAATATTTTGGTTCAGGAAGGGGAGTTTGTATCGGCTGGAAAAACCTTGGCAACTATTGTAAATACTGAAGTGATACAACTACAACAGGATTATTTAGAAAATAATGCCAATCTTAATTATTTGGAAAAAGAATACCAACGCCAAAAAGAGTTAAGAGATGATAATATCAATGCAGGTAAAACCTATCAGCAAGCACAAAGGGAGCTGCAAATTGCACAGGCCAAAAAAGAAACATTGCGCTCTAAATTGACTCAATTGGGCATCAACGCAAGTAAGCTAACATCAAAAAATATTGCTTCAAGTATTGCAATTTCGGCACCAATAAGCGGATATGTTCAGCATATTAATTTAAGTATGGGAAAATATGCTGATGCTAATGCGGTACTGTTTGAAATTATTGATAACCGATTTTTACATTTGGATTTGAAAGTATTTGAGAAAGATATCCACAAAATAAAAATAGGGCAGTCAATTACATTTAGTGACGCAAATGACGTTTCTCATACACATCCTGCCAAAATCTATGCTATCAACAAAGCATTCGAACCTAACGAGCAAGCGGTATTGGTACATGCCAAAATAAACGAAACTACCGAGACTCTCTTGCCGGGAATGTATGTAGAGGCGCGAGTAAAAATTGATAATAATAACACAACAGCCTTGCCAACAGAAGCTATAGTGAATAATGGTAACGATCATTTTATTTTTATTTCAACAGGGAAAAATACGTTTAAAGAAATAAAAGTGAATACTGGTACCACAGATTTGGGCTTTACAGAAGTTAAGACAATTGATAAAGTTCCAGCCGATGCCAAAGTGGTAATCAAAGGGGCTTATTATTTATTGTCTGAATTAACAAAAGGAAGTGGAGAAGAGTAAAACAACTTGATTTACAGTGGTTACTATTGGATATATGCTTAATTTTGATATAAATTAATATAATGGATACTACTTTTAAAAATACTAAAAATAGTAAATTGAATAAGCCAAATGGTTGTTGTTCCAGTCACAGTGAGGATTTACATTCCGATGATGATGGACATAGCCATGACCATGATCATTCACATGAACATGGTACTGGCAGTAAATTTCAAATGTTTTTTCCAGCGGTAGTTTCCTTTTGTTTGCTGCTGATCGGTATTGCTTTTGATCATTATTTTCCTCAAACATGGTTTACGGGTTGGGTTCGAATTGCGTGGTATAGTATTGCTTACATTCCTGTTGGTTTTCCTGTTCTGAAAGAAGCGTTTGAAAGTTTTAGAAAAGGAAGCTTATTTTCGGAGTTTTTTTTGATGTCAATCGCGACTATCGGTGCATTTGGTATTGGGCAGTTTCCCGAAGGTGTAGCGGTCATGTTGTTTTATAGTATTGGAGAGATATTTCAAGGTCTGGCCGTTCAAAGAGCCAAGTCGAACATTAAATTATTATTGGATCAAAGACCGGATTCGGCTACCGTTTTGGAGGGAAATAAAACCGTTCTGAAAAAGGCATCCGAAATTGCTATTGGAACAATCATTCAATTAAAACCAGGCGAGAAATTAGCCCTGGATGGAAAATTACTATCTGAAAGTGCTACTTTTAATACTGCGGCTCTAACTGGTGAAAGTAAGCCAGATACAAAAAAAAAGAATGAAACTGTTTTGGCAGGAATGATTAATCTAAATACTGTTGCTGATGTCGAAGTTACTACAGCTTATACCGATAGTAAACTTTCTAAAATCCTAAAAATGGTGCAGGAAGCAACAGCCAAAAAAGCACCAACCGAATTGTTTATCCGAAAGTTTGCTAAAATATATACGCCAATCGTAGTGTATCTAGCAATGGCAATTTGTTTGCTGCCTATGTTTTTCGTTTCTAATTATGTGTTTAGTCATTGGTTGTATCGAGCATTGGTATTCTTGGTGGTTTCCTGTCCATGTGCATTGGTGATTTCTATCCCGTTGGGGTATTTTGGAGGAATTGGAGCTGCGAGTAAAAATGGAATATTATTCAAAGGTTCTAATTTTCTGGATATAATGACAGCTATACAAGTAGTGGTTATGGACAAAACCGGAACGTTGACCAAAGGTGTTTTCAAAGTTCAAAAAGTAGTGCCGGTAGGAATTCCAGAAGAAGATCTGGTACAATATACAGCAGCTTTAGAATCAAAATCGACCCATCCGGTAGGAACTGCGATTGTTGAATATTCTAAATCATTGAATGAAAATCTAAAAGTTACTGATGTAGAAGAAATTGCAGGTCATGGACTTAAAGGGAAAATTAACGGCAAAGAAGTAATTGTGGGGAATGCAAAGTTGATGCAGCAGTTCAATATCAATTATGATTTAGAAATTGATGATTCGCCATTTACCATTATAATTGTTGCTATTGATAAGGTGTATTCAGGCTATTTTTTAATAGCTGATGAAATCAAAGAAGATGCGAAAGATGCAATTCAGAGTTTGCATAAAATAAATGTCAAAACTGTCATGCTATCGGGCGATAAACAGGCAGTTGTAAAAGCGGTTGCAAAAGAGTTGAATATCGATTTGGCTTACGGTGATTTATTGCCGGAAAACAAAGCAGAAAAGGTAGAAGCATTAAAATCACAAAATCAGAAAGTAGCTTTTGTAGGTGATGGAGTAAATGATGCTCCGGTCATAGCTCTTGCTGATGCAGGTATTGCCATGGGCGGATTAGGAAGTGATGCAACTATTGAAACTGCAGATATTGTCATTCAGAATGACCAACCCAGAAAGATTTACACGGCAATAAACATAGGGAAACAAACCAAAAAAATCGTGTGGCAAAATATCACTATGGCATTCGTTGTGAAAGCAGTTGTTTTAATTCTTGGGGCAGGAGGTTTGGCTACAATGTGGGAAGCTGTTTTTGCCGATGTTGGAGTTGCGTTGTTAGCAATTTTGAATGCGGTTCGGATTCAGAGAATGAAGTTTGAATAGATAAAAATTAACTTTTTTTTTATAATAATCTACATCGAATCTTCTTATTTTCGTTGCACTTAAAAATCATACATGAAAATAGCAATTGTTTGTTATCCAACATTTGGAGGAAGTGGCGTAGTTGCTACAGAATTAGGTTTAGAATTGGCTAGACGTGGTCACGAAATACACTTCATTACCTACAGTCAGCCCGTACGTTTAGCATTATTAAACCCGAATGTACATTATCACGAAGTTATTGTTCCAGAATATCCACTTTTTCATTTTCAGCCGTATGAATTGGCTTTATCCAGTAAACTGGTAGATATGGTGAAATTGCATAAAATAGAACTACTGCATGTTCATTATGCTATTCCACATGCTTATGCGGGTTATATGGCCAAACAAATGCTGAAAGATGAAGGAATTGATATCCCAATGGTAACAACCCTTCACGGAACCGATATTACACTTGTTGGTAACCATCCGTTTTACAAACCAGCAGTGACTTTTAGTATCAATAAATCGGATTTTGTGACTTCGGTTTCTCAAAGTTTGAAAGATGATACACTGAAGTTATTCAATATAAAAAATGAGATTCTGGTGATTCCTAATTTCATCGAATTGGACAAAAATAAATACGATCCTACGGTTCCTTGTAGACGTTCAGTTATCGCAAATCCAGAGGAAAGGGTAATTACGCATATTAGTAATTTTAGAAAAGTAAAACGAATTCCGGATATCATTAAAATATTTTACAAAGTTCAAAAAGAAATTCCTGCCAAATTAATGATGGTAGGAGATGGCCCCGAAAAAGAAAAGGCCGAAAAAATGTGTAGAAAGTTAGGGATACAGGATAAAGTGATCTTTTTCGGAAACAGTAGCGAAATAGACAGAATTTTAGGTCTTACCGATTTATTTATTCTACCATCAGAAACGGAAAGTTTTGGATTAGCGGCACTCGAAGCAATGGCTTGTGGAGTTCCTGTTATATCAAGTAATTCGGGTGGTTTACCTGAAGTAAATTTTGAAGGAGTCTCTGGGTATTTAAGTAATGTAGGGGATATTGATGAAATGTCCCAAAATGCGCTTAAAATACTAAAAGAAGATAGTGTTTTGAACGAATTTAAAAAGAATGCCTTACATGTAGCCGAGAAATTTGATATAAAAAACATTCTGCCGATATATGAAGATTTGTATAATAAAGCCATAAATAAATACAAATAGGTTAAAAAAAAAATCCATCTTTAGAATTAATTAAAGATGGATTTTTTTTAGAATTTATATCGTATTGCCACACCTGCATTAAAACCGAAATTATCTTTCTCGAAACTATTAAAAACGTATTCGGGTCTTCCGTCTAGAGAGAGCTGAATTGGGACGCCCTTGATGTGATATTCGACTCCGATATCTCCAGTGGCAACCATAAAAAAACCATTGTCATTTGCGTAGGGATTGTCATAATCATTATCTGTATTCCAGGTACCGAATCCGCCGCCGCCGCCAGTATACCAATATAATCCCTTTTCTATATTCCAATACCACTGATAAATTCCAAACAACTTAAAGGCTTCGGTGTGATTACTGCTACTCCAACCAGTGTTAAGCTCTAACCGATTTTTGGGAGATAACATTCGTTGGTAGGTTATTTCTACTTCTAAACCATAATGGTTTCCAAATCGCACTCCAATAGTATTTTCCGAAATATTTTCTTGAGCTTGAGCTGAAAATACTAATCCTATTACCATAAATAAACAGAAGCTAATTTTTTTCATAATTAGATAGTATTTGTTTTGATGAAATATAGTATCGTAAGGAAATGTTTATATGTAAATATAAGAAAATAAAATGATTGATATTCAGATTTTTACATCAATAATTCAAGAATAAATTAAGGTTTTCTATTTCCTTTCACTCTTTCCTTTCCACTTTCCACTTTTCACTTTTCACTTTTCACATCTCACCTTATCACATTTCACCTTATCACATTTCACCTTATCACATTTCACCTTATCACATTTCACTTTCCACATTTCACTTTTTTACCTTTCACCTTTCACTTTTCACATTTCACATTTCACTTTTTTTCTTTTATGGAAATAGCTACACCACCACTAGCAGCAAGTGGTTGTTTTAGTTTTGTTTTATTATTAATGATTATTTTGCGGATAGTATAGGATTGTGGTTTGTTAAGATAATGGGCTTCTTTGTCGTCTTCATAAATAATAGCATTATATGATTTCCCTTTGGGTAAAAAACTAAAATCAATCATAGCCGTTCTCGGATTTTCATCAGTGATACCACCAACAAACCATTCTTGTTTGCCTTTTGCTTTTCGGGCAATGGTAATATAATCTCCCGGTTCAGCTTCTAGTATATAAGAGTTGTCCCAATCTAATGCTACATCCTTGATGAATTGAAAAGCATCTTTAAAGCGCATATAATTTTCGGGCAAGTCGGCAGCCATTTGCAAAGGACTGTACATTGTTACATACAAGGCCAATTGTTTTGTAAGAGTTGAACTCAATTTATTTTTCATTGTTCCATAAACCGACAAATCTCCTTGAAAAATTCCCGGAGTATAATCCATGGGACCACCCATTAATCGGGTAAAGGGTAGAATTGTAGTATGATCTGGATTATTACCTCCAAAAGATTCAAATTCTGTTCCGCGTGCGGATTCCTGAGCAAACCAATTCGGATACGTTCGGCTTAATCCCGTTGGTCTAACAGCTTCATGGGAATCAACCATGATATGGTGTTTTGCGGCTTCTTGTGCTACATAAGTATAATGGTTTACCATCGTCTGACCGTCATGATGCTCTCCTCGTGGAATAATTGGACCTACATAACCCGTTTTCACAGCATTATAGTTGTTGTCATCCATAAAACGAAAAGCGTCGTTTAATTGTCTTTCGTATTCGGCAGTAGATGATGTGGTTTCGTGATGCATAATTATCTTAACACCATTTTGAGCTGCATATTGACTCAACTCTTTGACATCAAAATCAGGATATGATTTTGTGAAACTGTAAATACGCTCTTTTTTGAAAGCGGTATTGTCTTCCCAACCTTCATTCCAACCTTCAACCAATACGGCATCAAAACCATTGGCAGCTGCAAAATCTATATATTCCTTGACATGTTTTGTATTTGCGCCATGAGTACCATTTGGTTTTAGTTTAGTAAAATCGGTTTTACCAATCACAATATCCTGATTGTTAGAATAAGCCCATGTAGATCCTTTTCCTATAAAATATTCCCACCAAACCCCAACGTATTTTACGGGTTTTATCCAAGAGGTATCCTCAAAAGCACAGGGTTCGTTTAGATTTAATATAAGTTTAGAAGCAAGGATATCTCTGGCATCATCACTAACAACTATAGTTCTCCAAGGAGTATGACTACCAGTTTGAATATACCCTTTGTTGCCCACAGCATCTGGTGTGAGGTGAGAGCTGGCGGTAAATGTTTTGTCGTCAATGTTCAGAAACATAGCAGGATAATTACTCAGTGAAGCTTCGTGAATGTTGATGTATAGCCCATCCTCGGTTTTCATCATTAGGGGAGTTTGTACCGCTAAGTTTTTTATAGGTGATTGCGCAGCTAAGGATTCCTTTGAGGCTTCTTTTATGAGTTTGGATATTTCGGATATTTTAGATGTGGTGTATTTGTATTCGTTGGTGTCATAATCCCCAGGTATCCAGAAAGTTTTATGATCGCCAGCCAAATTAAATTCACTGGTTTCTTCTTGAATAATGAAATGACGCAGATTGTCCTGTACGGGAAATTCGTAGCGAAATCCTAGTCCATCATCAAATAAGCGGAAGTACAATGTCATTTTCCATTGACTTTTGTTTTGAGTGAGATGCACAATCATTTCATTATAATGATTGTTTATGGTTTTTTGTTCACCTAAAACAGGTTCCCAGGTATTGTTTTCTGTATGAAAGGTCGTCTCTGTAATTTTAAAGTTTTCATTGAATGAAATATTGGGCTTTATGACAAATCCCATTTTACTTTCCTTAATAACTTCCTTTTGCTTATAACTTAAGGAGTAGGAGGGAGTTCCATTAGTATTTAAATTGAATTTTAGATTTAAGTTGCCATTAGGTGATTTTAATTCTTGTGCATCTACTATTGATATAAAAGCAAAAAAATAGAAATAGATTAAGAAATTGTTTTTCATCATGTGTATAGTTTCTAATTGATAATAGTTTTGGTTGGTTGTATGAAGCGAGTATTTGATGACTGTTTGTATTTATTAGAATTATACAATTCTGTTAAGAAGCCATCATAATGAGATAGTTTTTAGAGCTAAAACCCCTTTTGATTGAGAAGAGATATATTTTTACTAAATCGATTTAGCAAATATATCAAAAAATGTTTATGCTGGATATTTTTAATTTAGTCCCATATTATTGAATACTTTTTTAAAAAAGTAATTTCCTATTAATCTTAAAGTTAAAATTTAATATAGGCTTCAGAATTCTTCTTTTTAAAGAAAAAATAAGCTGAATTATGTATTTAATCGATAAAATTGGTATTTCGTCGAAAAAGTTTTAAAATGATTAAAATAACAGACTCCTAAATCGATTTAGTAAAACTTTTTTATATATTTGCTTTGCTAAGAAATAGTTAAATAATCATAAAGCTAAGCTAAATTATTTGATGACTGCAGATGAAATTGGTAAAAGCCAATAATATCATACAAGCTAAGTTTATTCTGAAACAATAAAAAATCAACACATGAAAAAGATCACAATGAAAGATATTGCGTCGAAAGCCGAAGTCTCGGTTTCAACTGTTTCATTTGTGTTGAATAATATTGGTGAGAAAATGGGAATTAGCGCCACAGTCATAAATAAAGTTTTGGCAGTGGCTCAAGAGCTAAATTATAGACCTAATATGATTGCCAGTAGCCTTAGAACTGGAGAAACCAGATCTATTGGTTTAATCATAGAGGATATATCCAACCAATTCTTTTCTGATTTGGCAAAAGTTGTAGAAGATGAAGCCAGAAATTTAAATTACCGCGTTTTTTATTGTAGTACAGGAGGGGATGATCAGCGTGCAGACGAACTGGTAAGCAGTCTTTTGCAAGCTAATGTAGACGGTTTTATTATTGCTCCTACCGAAAAATTAGAGAAGACTATCGATAATCTTCTAAAAATGCAAGTGCCGGTAGTGTTGATAGACAGATACTTTCCTGATCAATTGGTAAGCAGCGTGGTGATGGATAATTACGAAGGTGCTTATTCTGCTACCAAAAAAATGATGGATTCTGGTTGTCGGAATATTGCAGTTGTGAATGTAAATTCTGGAATGATCCAAATGAAATTAAGGGAATCAGGATATCAGGATGCACTGAAAGAGAACGGCATTTATGATGAATCACTGATAGTTCAAATTAATTTTAAGGATAGCGAAGAAGACAAAATAAAAGCAATCACGGAATTATTAAAAAATCACCCTCAAGTTGATGGGATATTATTTTTATCAAATTATTTAGGACTTTGTGGGTTACAGGCATTTCGTCAATTAGGAATCAATATACCAAGTGATATATCGGTTATTAGTTTTGACGATCATGATAGTTTCAGATTGCACACACCTTCGATATCGGTTATTTCACAGCCAATAGCAGCTATGGCCAAAAAAGCAATAGATATGCTTGTTAGCCAAATGACAACGGGGAAACATTCAGATATTGAAAAAGTCATACTAAAAGGGGATTTTGTAGAAAGAGAATCTGTCTGACAGTATTTTTTTATAGCATTTGCTAAAACGATTTAGCTGTTCTGTGGTGCAAAAGAAGATTATACGCATTTTTAAAAGTGAGTCTAGTAAGACATTTTTTTTAGGCTGATTACTAAATCGATTTAGTAAAATTTAAAAGTATTTAGAATTTATTGAAGAAACAATAAGGATTGCGTTAATGAAATCAAGATTAAGATAAAAATTAGGAATAGTTTGATTGAAAGTACAAGTCATTATTTATGCAAATATTAACCAAAACAAACCTCTATGAATTAGAACATCTATGAAAAACAACCAAAAACAAATGAACAATAAAACTTATGAAAAACAAAAACTTATGAAACAAATATTATTAGTATTGGGACTGATATTGTTGGGAAGTTTTGGAGCAGTTGCACAAAACAGACCAGTATCAGGAGTAATTATGGATACAGAAAATAAAGCAATAAGTTCTGCTACCATTAAAGTAAAAGGGAAATCAATAAGTGTGGTAACGGATGCAGATGGTAAATTTGAAATCAAGGTTCCAGCTGGAGAAGTTACTCTATCCATCTCTTCTGTTGGTTATATCGCAAAAGCAGTTAAAGTTGCTCAAGAGGATACTAAGGTAACTGTTGTTTTAGCACCATCTGTAGAAAGTTTGAAGGATGTAGTGGTTACCTCGTTTGGGGTGAAAAAACAAAAGAAAGCTTTAGGATACGCAGTTGGAGAAATAAAAGGTGATGAACTGACAAAAAATAAAGAAATTAACTTAGGAAATGCCCTTCAGGGTAAAATTGCCGGGGTAAATGTTTCTGCACCAGTTACGGGTCCATCAGGTTCAAGCCGCGTTGTAATTCGTGGAGCGACTTCAGCTTCTGGACTTAACCAACCTTTGTATGTTGTTGATGGTATTCCTATTGATAACAGCCAACAAGGAAATGCCGGAATGTGGGGTGGAGCTGATAAAGGAGATGGTATGTCATCATTCAATCCTGATGATATTGCTTCTTTGTCTGTGTTAAAGGGTAGTGCTGCCTCTGCACTTTATGGATATAGAGGTTCTAATGGGGTTATCTTGATTACAACTAAAAAAGGAAAAGGTGGTAAAGGAATTGGAGTAGATTTCAGTACAAACTCTACTTTTAATACGCCAGCAAATCTTTTGAAATGGCAAGACCAATATGGAGCGGGAGCACCGGTAAATGGAGTTCCTACAAGATTTTCAGATCTACAAGAACTTAGAGATAGCTACTATTTTGCTTGGGGTGATAAATACGACGGGACAAACTCTCTTTCTATAGATGGGCAAAATCGTCCTTATAAAGCTTATGGGAAGGATAATGTTAATAAATTTTATAGAACAGGATATTCTTTCTCTAACACTTTGGCAGTATCTGGAGGTAGTGATGCAACCAATTTCAGATTGTCATTCGGAAACACAAAAGACGAGTCAATCATGCCGGGAACCAATTTCGGAAGAAACAACTTTGCTTTGAATTTTAATTCAACACCAAATGAAAAAATAAGTGTTGAAGCTAATGCGCAATATATTACAGAGAAAAGTCATAACAGACCTTACTTGAATGACTCTCCTAGAAATGCATCTTTCCCAGTTACTTTTATGACTCCGGGAACAGACATCAGATGGTTAAATAATCCGTATGATGAAAATGGAGGTGAATCAGATTATTTAGGAGCGAATGTGTATCATACAAACCCATATTTTGCAGCTGCTGAAACCTTAAATGAAGATTTAAGAAAACGTTTTATTGGTTCTGCTAAATTGAACTATAATATCACAGAGAAATTGTATGCCAAAGCGGTTATTGGTGTTGATGATATTAATTACGAATATACTGAAATTGAGCCTACAGGAATTAACTATAACCCAGGTGGATCTATCGAAAACAGAATTGAAAATCGTTCAGAGATTAACGGATCTGCATATTTAGGATATAAAGGAAATTTAGCCAAAGACTTTTCATTGGATGCATTTGTTGGGGCAAACCGTCAGCATAACAGATTTAGTGGTCTGAAAATAAAAGGAAACAATTTTATAGTTCCATTTGAATATTTTTATGGAAACACTATGCCGGATAAATCAGAGGTATTGTTTTCTGAAAGCGAGGTTAACTCTCTTTTCTATTCAGCCGATTTGGGATACAAAAATTATTTATTTCTTAGTTTAACAGGTCGTGAAGATTGGTTCTCTACTTTAGATCCATCTAATAACAGTACTTTTTATCCTTCTGTGAGTTCAAGTTTTATTTACTCAGAAGTGATTGATTTACCAAAATGGATGTCATATGGTAAGATAAGAGCAGGTTGGGGTAACGTAGGAGGAGCATTGCCGGATGCATATGCATTAGCTTTGACTTATTCTGCTCCAGATGGACAAACAGATGCATTAGGACAACCAATTTTGGGAGTAAACGGAGAAACGGTTCCTAACAAAAACTTGCAACCTTATAATGTAAGTACTATTGAGTTTGGTTTCGAAAATACATTTTTCAATAATAGAATTAGCACAGACTTGACTTTCTATAGCAAGAGAACGACCAACGACATCACAGATGCGGATATCTCTCAATCATCTGGTTATAGAACTACCAAAATCAATGTGGGTGAAATCCTAAACAAAGGGGTAGAGTTTGCCATTAATGCAAAAGCTGTGAAAACAGATAATTTTACATGGAATGTTGGTTATAATTTTGCTTATAATAATAGTGAAGTAATCAATTTATCAGATCAAATAAAAACTAAATCACTAGAAGGTAACAGAGATTCAAGAGCTTCTGTGGTTTTAGAGAAAGGACAACCTTTTGGGGTAATCAAAGCTTATGATTATTTAAGAGATGCCAACGGGAATATCGTAATCGGTTCTAATGGTAAATTCATGAGAGGAGATTTAATAATTGCAGGACAAGGTGTTGCTCCAACTTCTATGGGACTTTCAAATGATTTCTCATATAAAAACATTACACTTTCTGTTTTTGTAGACGCTAAATTTGGAGGCGAAATTTATTCAGCTACAAACCAATTGGGAACTCGTTATGGATTATCAGAGGATACACTTCCAGGACGTGAGGGAGGAATTGCTGTAACAGGTAAAGATCCTAATGGTAATCCGGTAAATACACAAGTTTCTGCTTATGATTACTGGAGAAGCTATAGTGATGTAACCTCTAATTTTGTTTATGATGCTGACTTTGTAAAACTTAGAGCAGTATCTTTAAGCTATAACTTCCCAAAATCTGCTTTTGCAAATTCTCCATTTCAATCAGTTAGTTTAGCTTTTTCTGCTCATAATTTATGGACAATTTATAGTGCAACGCCAAATATTGACCCAGAGTCAAATTACTCTAATAGTAATGCTCAAGGGCTTGAGAGAGCTTCTATGCCTTTGACAAGAAACTACGGTTTAACGCTTAATGTCAAATTCTAATTATAAAAATTGAAAGATGAAAAATAAATATATAAAACTATTTTGTATCGCAATAGTTAGTGCAGTGACATTGACTTCATGTGATAGCGGATTCGAGGAATTGAATACTAATCCAAACGCTTTATCAAAACCAGCAACAAAATCTATGTTTACGCTTGCTGAAATATATATGGATGGACAAGATTATTCTAATACCAGAGGAAACAATGCTTATGCAGCCCAAATGGTTCAGCATTTTGCTTCATTGGGAGGACCAGGTTCAAAATACAGTTATTCATCTGAGTATTCAGCTTCTTTGTTTGGAGAATCATATGGTAAAGGATTGAATCAGATTTTCCAATTGATGTCAGTTTTACCAAACACACCAGAGAATACAAATATGATTCAGGCTTGTAGAATTATGAAGGTATTCTTGTTTCAAAAATTGACGGATACTTATGGAGAAGTTCCTTATTTTGAAGCTGGTAAAGGGTATAATGGAAATATTTTTGCTCCAAAATACGACACTCAGGAAGTAATCTACAACGATCTTTTAAAAGAGTTGGATGAAGCTGGTGATGCATTAGATGTTAACAAGGGTTTTGTGGGTAACGCAGATTTGTTTTACCAAAGTGATGTTACTAAATGGAAAAAATTAGCCAACTCATTAATGCTAAGAGTAGCTATGCGTTTGTCTAAAGTAGATCCTGCTAAATCAAAACAATTTGTAGAAAAAGCTTTTGCAAAAGGTGTTTTTAGTTCAAATGCTGAAAGTTTAGTATTGAAACATGAAGCTAATCCACAAGGGGTAAAAACAAACCCAATAACTTCATCTTGGGTTAGAAATGACTTGAATGCAGGTGATGGAAATACAAAATACAGCAAAACTTTTATTGATTTGCTAAAAAACACCAATGACCCTCGTTTGAGAATTTATGCTAAATTAGAAGCTACAGGAGACAACAATCCAGCGAGTCAACAAGGGCTAGCCAATGATGCAAAAGAGTTTCCAGGCGGAGACAAAAAAAAGTTCTCAGATCCTAACACATCTACAGTATTGCGTCTAGATGCACCAACATTAATTATGTCTTATGCAGAGGTTCAATTCTTGTTGGCAGAAGCTGCATTAAAAGGTTGGAATGTTTCTGGAACGGCACAACAACATTATGAAGATGGGGTAAAAGGAGCAATGGGAATTCTAACCATTTTTGGAGACAAAGTGCCTGCTGTTTCATTATCAGAGTACAATACTTACATGACAGCTAATCCTTTTAAAGCTTCAGGAACAAATGCCGAAAAGTTGGAACAAATTATAACTCAAAAATGGATTGTTTTGTTGTTTAATGGTTTCGAGGCATATTCAGAGTGGAGAAGAACAGGATATCCTGTTTTAGTTCCTGTTAATGATCCTTCTGGAGAAACTAACGGGACAATTCCAAGAAGATTAATTTATGATCAGTCAGAATTAATAACAAATGCAGCCAACTATAAGGAAGCTGTACAACGCCAAGGTTTAGACTTAATGACAACCAGAATTTGGTGGGATAAATAAATCATTCATGGTATAATGGATGTGAAGCAAGTCCGGGAGTATTGGTATTCCCGGTTTGCTTTATAAATACTTGAATTTTATCAAAGAAAAAGACTTAGTATAACAGCAGAGTTGCAGTATTTTATTGGTTCTTTCGCAATAGCTATATTGCTGAAACAAGTAGTAAAATTGATTTTGTAAATCAATTTGGTATTTCTAGAGTTAGGTTTCTTAAAATAAAAATTCAATCATTATTTATAATCCAATTGCATGTAAATAGCCCACATATAATTTTGTTACTATTTTAAAATACTTGGAATAGTGTTGAAAGTCAATACGATAAAAGTTTAAATTAGAGTAAAAATGAAAAGCATAGCTTGTAGTTTGTAAATAATAAAAAACAAAGAAAATGAATCTAATAAAGTCACACTCCCTTCTTTTCGGATCTTTATCATTGCTTATTGGTTTCATAAACGGACGTTCAGATAACAGTCAGAACATTTCTATTGAAATCAATAAAGGTTGGCAATTTCATCAAGTAAATCAAAGCGACTGGCATCCTGCAACTGTACCTGGAGAAGTGCACACAGATTTATTGAAAAACAAAATGATACCAGACCCTTTTTATCGTGATAATGAGAAAAAGTTGGTATGGATAGAAAAGAAAGACTGGGAGTATAAGACTACTTTTGAAGTTGCTCAAAAGATATTAGATAAAAAAAATAGCAAATTGGTTTTTGATGGTCTGGATACATACGCCACGGTATATTTGAACGATAAGCAAATACTAAAGACTGATAATATGTTCCGTCAGTGGAGTGCTGATGTAAAACCTTATTTGAAAGAAGGAAAAAATGAATTGAGAGTAGTCTTTAAATCTGCCCAAAACGTAGTAGACTCACTTGCTAAAAAAGATTTACCGTATGTGATTCCAGATAATCCAAGAGCTTATGTGCGCAAAGCCCAATATCATTTTGGTTGGGATTGGGGACCAAAATTTACTACATGCGGAATTTGGAAATCAGTTAGATTAGAAGTATTCAACGAAACAGCAATAGAAAAGGAATATAAGGCACCACACCAATACGAGCTGGTACAAGAAGCTGATAATGTCGGCAAATCATTTTATTTCAAAATAGATGGTAAGCCCGTTTACATGAAAGGGGCAAATTATATACCATCGGATGCATTCCTTTCCAGAGTAACCCATGCAGAATATGATAAAGTGATTGCTACCGCCAAAGATGCGAATATGAACATGCTTCGAGTTTGGGGAGGCGGAATCTACGAGAGTGATTACTTCTATGATTTATGTGATAAAAACGGAATTTATGTATGGCAGGATTTTATGTTTGCCGGCACGATGGTTCCTGGCGATAAACACTTTTTTGATAATGTAAGGGAAGAAGTAAAATACCAAGTAAAGCGTTTGCGTCACCATCCTTCAATTGTAGTTTGGTGTGGAAACAATGAAATAGATGAAGCTTTCAAAAACTGGGGATGGCAAAAAACATTCAAAATAGATAAAAAGGATTCTATCCGATTATGGAATGATTATAAAAGATTATTTCAGGATAGTATTCCAAAGTGGGTAAAAGAGGTAGATCCGCATCGACCTTACGTGAGTAGTTCACCTTTATTGGGTTGGGGAAAACCACAAAGCATTACCGAAGGCGACAGTCATTATTGGGGAACTTGGTGGGGATTGGAAGATATAGAAGTTACCCAAAAGAAAACCGGTCGCTTTGTGAGTGAATACGGAATGCAGGCAATGCCTAATTATTCTACCACCGAAAGAATCACAATTGAAGAGGATAGACATTTGTATTCGGATGTGTTAAAAGCACACCAAAAAGCAGGTAAAGGATTTAATAAATTGAATTCGTATTTGCAGCGCTATTTCAAAGACACCACCAATGTCAAAACATGGTCTGTAAAAGATTATACGTATCTCACGCAGTGCTTACAATATTATTCTTTTAAAAACATAATAGGAATACATCGTTCAAAAGCGCCTTATAATATGGGAACCATTTTGTGGCAACTCAATGATTGTTGGCCAGTGGCTAGTTGGAGTATTACCGATTACTACAATCGCCAACCCAAAGCAGCTTGGTATGCTGTAAAAGAAGCGTATAGAGATGATGTAAAACCGGTAGTAGATTTGACCCGCCCAATAAATTTGAAGTTAGAAAATCCTAAAATCAAATTTAAACTGGATGGACAAAAAATAGTTCTTAAAGCTGATAAAGATGCCAAATATGTTTGGATAGACATCAAAGGATATACAGGAAGGTTGAGTGATAACTATTTTGATTTGAAAGCAGGACAGGAAAAGACCATTAGTATAGAAAGTCAGATTGCAAACCCAAGTATCACAATCACATCTTTGTATGAAGTTTTAAATAGGAATAAATAGAATGTAATATCTAAATACATTTTTGGAAGAAAATAAAAAAATAAGGAGAAGATGGAATTTAAAAAAATATTTTTTGCAGTAGCCTTACTCAGTACATCATTGCATACTTTATCTATCTATTCACAAGGAAAGACAAAGCAACAATCTAAAACAGGATACACACAATATGTAAATCCATATATCGGATCGGGAGGTCACGGACATATTTTTGTTGGAGCGAATGTTCCTTTTAGTGCAGTACAGTTGGGACCATCAACAATTTTTGAGGGTTGGGATTGGTGCAGTGCCTATAATTATTCCAGTAACACCATTTTAGGATTTACGCATACCCATTTGAGTGGAACAGGAATTGGTGATCTTAATGATATTCTGCTTTTACCAGTTACTGGAAAAGTACCATTGAAAAAAGCAACAAAAGAAGATGTAAGCGGATACGGTTCTACATTTTCGCATGCAAATGAGGTGGTAAAACCGGGCTACTACAGTGTTAATTTAGACCGATATAATGTAAAAGCAGAACTGACAACAACTGAGAGAGTTGGTTTTCATAAATACACTTTTAATTCAAAAGAAGAGGCCCACATATTGTTAGACTTAGCAGATGGAGTGGGATGGGATAGCCCGAAGGAAACTTTCATTAAAAAAACGGGAAACAGAACTTTGGTCGGATATAGACATTCTAAGGGATGGGCTGCAGATCAGCGTTTGTTTTTTGCCATAGAATTTTCGGAAGACATTTCAAACCTTGCATTGTATGACAGTACAAAAGTGGTGACAGGAATTGAAGGCAAGGGTTTAAAAATGAAAGCAGTGCTTGACTTTGCAACTAAATCCAATAAAGTGATTATGGCAAAAGTGGGACTTTCTCCAGTGAGTTATGAAAATGCTTTGGCCAACATAAAAACCGAAATTGCTCATTGGGATTTTGCCAAAACTGTTCAACAAGCCGATGCTAAATGGAATAAAGCTTTGAGCAAAATCGACATTAAAGGAGATGCTGATACCAAAACTATTTTTTATACCTCTTTCTATCACACCATGTTTGCGCCTTCCATTTTTAATGATGCCAATGGAGATTACAGAGGAACTGATAAAAAAGTATATAAAAATGCAGGATTTGTAAACTACACCACTTTCTCTTTGTGGGATACTTACCGTGCTTTGCATCCGCTATATACGATCACACAGGAAGATAAAATCAATGATATTGTCAAGACCTTTTTAGCAATTTATCAGCAACAAGGAAGATTACCAGTTTGGCATTTGATGGGGAATGAAACGGATTGTATGAACGGAAATCATTCTATAGCTGTTATTGTTGATGCCTATTTTAAGGGCTATAGAAATTATGATGTAGCATTGGCATTCGAAGCAATTAAGACTACAGCCATGCAAAAACGTGCCGGTTTAGATTATGTACAGCAATTGCAATATATACCGGCAGATAGCCAACTGGAAACGGTTGCCAATGCTTTGGAATATGCAATTGACGATTGGTGTATTGCAAAAATGGCTAAGGATTTGAATAAAATGGAGGACTATGCTTATTTCTCAAAAAGAGCCGAATTGTACAAACAGTATTTTGATAAAAACAGTGGATTTATGCGAGGAAAATTGAAAAACGGACAATGGCGCGAGCCTTTCAATCCGCTATCCTCTTCCCATAGAAAAGACGATTATGTAGAGGGAAATGCTTGGCAATATACTTGGCTTGTACCGCAAGATCCTTACGGTTTGATAGAATTGTTTGGAGGAGATGATAAGTTCGTCGAAAAATTTGATCAATTATTTAAAATTAAAGAAAAAGTAGCGGGAGAGGAAGCCTCGCCAGATATTAGTGGTTTGATTGGTCAATATGCACAAGGCAATGAGCCAAGTCACCATATCCCTTATCTGTATGCATATGTAGGGCAACCATGGAAAACAGCTGAGATTGTCCGTGAAGTTTTTGATAAATTCTATACCACCAAGACAGATGGAATTTGTGGTAATGAAGATGTCGGGCAAATGTCTGCTTGGTATGTCTTGTCATCAATGGGATTCTATGCCGTAAATCCTGCCAATGGTATTTATGTTATGGGAAGCCCAGCAGTCAATGAAGCAACAATTCATTATAAAGAGAATGTTTCTTTCAAGATAGTGGCAATAGACAACAGTGTAGCCAATAAATACATTCAAAAAATAGAGTACAACGGAAAACCTTATACAAAATCATACATAACTCATGACATGATTGTAAAAGGAGGTGAGTTAAAATTATATATGGGAAGTCAGCCTTCACAAACATTTGGAGTAAAAAAAGAAGACAGACCTTTGTAGATTAAATTTTAATTACAATTTATTAATTAATAATAATTTGTGATAGTATATCTAAAGTATAAATAAAAGTTACAATGAGAAATAAGTGGATAATTATTTGGGGATTATGCCTTGTAGTTTTAGCTGTCAAAGCTCAGAATAAAACAGGAAGCCCCGTCGATTATGTAAACCCTTTGATGGGAACACAATCGGTGCACAGTCTTTCAAACGGGAATACCTATCCAGCGATTTCACGTCCTTGGGGAATGAATTTTTGGACACCACAAACCGGAAAAATGGGTGACGGTTGGATGTATACCTACACAGCCGAGAAAATAAGAGGTTTTAGACAAACACATCAACCTTCTCCATGGATAAATGATTACGGACAGTTTTCGATCATGCCAGTTACAGGTAAATTAGCTTTTACAGAAGAGGATAGAGCCAGTTGGTTTAGCCATAAATCAGAGACAGTAAAGCCGTACTATTACAGCGTTTATCTTGCAGATTATGACGTAACCACTGAGATGACCGCAACGGAACGAGCAGCTCATTTTCAATTTACTTTTCCGGAAAATGAACAGTCTTCGATCGTTATTGATGCATTCGACAAAGGCTCTTATGTAAAAATTATTCCGTCAGAAAACAAAATAATTGGCTATACAACACGCAATAGTGGTAGTGTACCACAAAATTTCAAGAACTATTTTGTAATTGTATTTGATAAGCCTTTTGCTTTGAGTCAGACTTGGCAGGGCAAAACTTTGGAGAAAGAAAAATTGGAAATGTCGTCGGATCATGCTGGAGCCATTATTGGGTTTAAAACCAAAAAAGGAGAAAAGATTAACGTGAAGGTAGCTTCTTCATTTATAAGCTTTGAACAGGCAGAGTTGAATTTGGAACATGAATTAGGAACTGCTTCTTTTGAGCAAACTGTTGCTGAATCCAAAAAAGAATGGAATAAAGTATTAGCAAAAGTTACTGTTGAGGGCGGAACAGACGAACAAATGCAGACTTTTTATTCTTGTCTTTATCGAACTGCCTGTTTTCCGCAAAAACTGTATGAAGTAGACTCGAACGGGAAAATTGTTCATTACAGTCCGCATAATGGGCAAGTTTTGCCAGGATATATGTTTGCGGGTACCGGTTTTTGGGATACGTTCCGAGCATTGTATCCTATGCTAAATTTATTTTATCCTTCTATAAATAAAGAAATGCAAGAAGGTTTGATAAATGTCTATAAAGAAGGTGGTTTTCTACCAGAATGGTCAAGTCCTGGATTTAGAGATTGCATGGTCGGAAACAATTCAGCTTCAGTAGTTGCAGATGCTTATCTTAAAGGAGTACAAGTACAGGATATTCAAACATTATATGCTGCTCTTTTGAAAGGAGCAAACAACGAAGGGCCAAATGCCACAGGAAGAAAAGGAGCAGCTTTTTATAACAAATTGGGTTATGTGCCAAATGACGTTGGGATTAATGAAAGTGCGGCAAGAACCCTGGAATATGCTTATGATGATTTTACTATTTGGCAACTGGCAAAAGCTCTAAAAAGACCAAAGAAGGAAATTGATTTATACGAAAAACGTATGATGAATTATAAGTTGCTTTTTAATCCGTCTTTTAATTTGATGAGCGGAAAAAGCAAAGACGGTAAATTCTCATCTTCATTCAATCCATTCAAATGGGGTGGAGATTTTACGGAAGGTAACAGTTGGCATTATAGCTGGAGTGTGTTTCATGACATACAGGGATTGGTTAACTTAATGGGAGGACAAAAGCAATTTGTATCTAAATTGGATGAAGTTTTTACTTTACCACCAGTTTTTGATGATAGTTATTACGGTTCAGTTATCCACGAAATAAGAGAAATGCAAATTATGAACATGGGACAATATGCGCATGGGAATCAGCCAATTCAGCACATGATTTATTTATACAATTATGCTGGAGAACCATGGAAAACACAATATTGGTCTAGAGAAGTGATGAATCGTTTGTACAAGCCTACACCAGATGGTTATTGCGGAGATGAAGATAACGGACAAACATCGGCTTGGTATGTTTTCTCCGCTTTAGGATTCTATCCTGTTTGTCCGGGAACGGATGAATATGTTTTGGGAGCGCCATTATTTAAAAAAGCAACAGTTGATTTAGAAAACGGAAAACAGATTGTCATTAAAGCCGAAAATAATTCGGCTAATAATAAATACGTTCAGGAGTTAAAATGGAATCAAACGTCATATAACAAAAACTATATCAATCATTTCGAATTATTGAAAGGAGCAGAGCTAGATTTTGATATGATGACAACTCCAAATAAAAACAGAGGAAATTCATCAGAGAGCTACCCTTATTCGTATTCAACACAGAAAAATAAATAAACACGGATTTCAGGAATTTTCAGGAATTCAATTTTTTGAAAATTAATGTAACAGGTGTCACAAACTAAAAACGATGCAAACACGTAGAAAATTTATAAAAAACACAGGAATTTTTTCGGCAGGAGTTCTTGCTTTGCAAACAGATGCATTTGCTTTAAATACGGATTCAGTTTTTAATTTACAGCAAAAAGACTTCGTGAGTCAACGCCCGCCTTTGGCACAAAGGAAATTCACAAGTAAAGCCATTGAAGATGCTATTGTTCGTATCAAAAAGCAAATTGCAAACCCGGAATTAGCATGGCTATTCGAAAACTGTTTTCCAAATACTTTAGATACCACTGTAGACTTTGAGGTTATTGATGGCAAACCAGATACTTATGTCATTACGGGAGATATAGATGCCATGTGGCTTCGTGACAGTACTGCACAGATTTGGCCTTATATACCTTTTGTAAAAGAAGATAAAAAACTGGGAGAGCTTGTAAAAGGAGTGATTAATCGCCAAACGAAATGTATCCTACTAGATCCTTATGCAAATGCTTTTTATAAAGATTTTAATCAGGTGAGCGAATGGAAGAATGATTTGACTAAAATGAAACCGGGTATTCATGAACGCAAATGGGAAATTGATAGTTTGTGTTACCCAATCAGGTTAGCACACGGCTATTGGAAAGAAACCGGAGATATCAGTATGTTCGACAATGATTGGAAAGCCGCAATGAATCTAGTCTTGCAAACATTCAAGGAGCAACAAAGATGGACAAATAAAGGGCCATACACTTTTCAGCGCAATACAGCTTGGGCTACAGACGGAGTGCCATTGTCCGGATATGGTTACCCTGTAAAACCTTGCGGATTAATTGTTTCAACTTTCCGCCCGAGCGATGATAGCACACTTTTTGGTTATCTGATTCCGAGTAATATGTTTGCTATAGAGGTATTGGGGTATTTAATTGAGATGTTCTCAACCCCAGTCTTAAAAGATGATGCTATAGTTGCTAAAGCAAAAGAACTTCAAGAACAAGTACAAAAAGGATTGAAAGAAAACGGAATCATCACGCATCCAAAATTTGGAGAAATAATTGCATTTGAAGTAAACGGTTACGGAAGTTTTCATTTTATGGATGACGCCAATGTTCCTTCGCTATTGTCATTACCATATTTAGGAGCGGTAAAACCAGATAGTCCATTGTATTTGAATACAAGAAAAGTAGTGCTTTCAGAAAACAATCCGTTTTTTTATAAAGGAAAAGCAGCCGAAGGAATTGGTGGACCACACACTGGAGCCGACACGATTTGGCCAATGAGTATCATTCTTAGAGCGATTACGAGTGTAGATGAAAATGAGATTAAATACTGCATAGGGATATTAAAGAAAACCCACGCAGATACTGGATTTATGCATGAATCTTTTCATAAAGACGATGCCAGGCAGTTTACCCGCAAATGGTTTGCTTGGGCAAATACTTTGTTTGGGGAAATGATTGTTCAAACCAGTATAAAACATCCTCAAATATTAAAAGATAAAAATATTTAAATTCTCTTTTTAATTTAAAATCTAACCCAATGACCAGAAGTATAAAATTTATCTTGTTGGCGCTTTTAACGGTTTGCTATGCAAATGCACAAAAAGCTAAAAATCTGGATATCATAGCCTATTACACAGGAGATGATAAATTGATAAATGAATTTGAGGTAAATAAATTGACCCATATCATTTATAGTTTTTGTCATTTGAAGGAAGGAAAATTAAATGTTGATACTTCAAAAGATTCTCTAGCGATTAAATATCTAGTCTCATTAAAATCAAAAAATCCACAATTAAAAGTAATGCTATCATTAGGAGGCTGGAGCGGATGTGCTCCGTGTTCAGAAGCGTTTTCCACTCCAAAAGGGCGGGAAGTTTTTGCCCAATCGGTAAAAGAAGTGAATGATTATTTCAAATGTGATGGATTAGATTTAGATTGGGAATATCCAACAATAGAAGGATATCCAGGGCATTTATTCCAAGCTGCAGATAAAGGAAATTTTACGGAACTGATAAAAATACTTCGCAAAACATTAGGCAATAAAAATGAATTAAGCTTTGCTGCAGGCGGGTTCCAGAAATATTTAGACGAATCGGTCGAGTGGAAAAAAATAATGCCATTGGTAAATCGGGTCAATATTATGAGTTACGATTTAGTAAACGGTTATTCAAAAGTTACAGGTCATCACACCCCATTGTATAGTACCAAAAAAGATGAAGAATCTACAGATAAAGCGGTGTCCTATTTGCTGAGCATGGGGATACCAGCAAATAAGTTAGTTATCGGCGCCGCTTTTTATACCCGTAATTGGAAAGAAGTTTCTAATACAAACAAAGGATTGTACCAATCGGGAGAACCAACAGCCAGTGTAGATTTCAAGAATTTTTCCAGCACTTTTCTGCCATCAAACGGTTGGGAATATTTTTGGGACAAGAAAGCAATGGCTCCCTATTGGTATAACGAAAAGGAAAAAATATTTGCCACCGGCGATGATATCACTTCAGTAAAAGCCAAAACGTCTTATGCCATAAAAAACAAACTGGGAGGTATTATGTTTTGGGAGCTTGTTTTAGATAGTCCTCAAAATGGTATGGTAGATGCAATATATCAGCTAAAAACAGCAAAATAGTTTATCACAAAGAATAGAGATGAAAGATTGTAAATTATGAATTTACAGAAGTCTTATTGCATCAAAAATATTGATTAATACAATAAATAAGTAAATATAATAGGTTACTAATTAAGGATTAAATATGAATTATTTATAGTATTACTATAAGTGAAAATATTGCCTTAATTGACAATGAATAAGCAAAATGAAAAAAGTATATGCTATTGGAATGGATGTAGGAGGAAGTCATATTACTTCTGCAATTGTAGATGTTACAAACATGGAAGTTTTAGAATCTTCAATACATAAAGAATGTTTTGATTCGAATTTATCTGTGAACGAGGTTATGGATTTTTGGGAAAAATCAATTCGTCTTTCCTTGATTAAATCAGAAGTTGAAGAAGTAAAAGGAATAACGGTTTGTTTCCCTGGACCATTTGATTATGAAAATGGTATTTCTATGATTAAAGGGCAGGATAAATATGAGAATTTTTATGGTTTAAATATTAGCGATTTGCTTAGGGAAAGACTTAGTTTTTCGAATGATTTTAATATTTTTTTCGAAAATGATGCCGTTTGTTTTGGTAAAGGTGAAGTGTATAAAGATAAAATGAATCTTTCCAAAAAGGTAATGGCAATCACATTAGGAACAGGATTAGGTTCTTGTTTTATAGATAAAGGAGCATCTATCAGTTCGGGTATTCTTGTGCCAACAGATGGTGAAATCTGGAATCTTCCTTTTAAAAACGGTATTGCAGAAGATTATGTGTCTTTGCGAGGGCTTCTATCGAAATATTTTGCCTTGAGCGGAATTCAACTAGAAAACGGATTAGAGCTATACGACCGTGCAATAGCTGAAGATAAAGACGCACTACAAGTATTTGAAGAAATGGGGGAGGATTTGGCTGAAATTGTCATTCCTTGTTTGAAAAAGTTTTCTGCGGAGCATTTTATAATTGGCGGGAAAATTGCTAATTCTAGTGCTTTATTCTTACCCACTTTCAATAAAAAAATCAAGGAAGCAGGGTGTGAAATCGGTATTCAGGTTTCCAGTGACAATGAAGATGCGGCATTGCTAGGAGCGGCGAGTATGCTTTCTTTTTAAGATTGAAAGACACTAAGTTGCTAAGATTTGAGTAGACAATCTTTAAATATTTTGTGGAGCTTGATTTTATGTTTTAAAGTTTAGAAAAAGCCTTAAACTTTTTAACTTAAAAATCTTAGAGCCTTAGCAACTTAGTTGCTTAGCCACTTAAACAAACAACCATATAAGAAACAGTAAGGGTATATAATATAATTTTGCTGCAATAAAACTAAAAAATGTGCTTATATGTCTTATATGGTTTAAATTTATACAATTGATTTTTAGAATATTGCCTTAATAATAAGAGAATATGACAAACAGAAGAAATTTTATAAAGACAGCCACCATTGCATCAGTAGCAGTGGCTTTAAATTCATTCAAAGCTGAAGCTGAAGAGAATGAATTACCGGCTATCAAAAAAAGTGTTAGAAAACCGATTGTTCTATCAACTTGGCGTTTTGGAATTCAAGCGAATGAAGCTGCCTGGAATGTGCTAAAAAACAATGGGCGTGCTTTAGACGCCGTTGAGGCGGGAGTCAAAATCCCAGAAGGCGATCCGGAAGAAAGAAGTGTAGGCTATGGCGGACGACCAGATCGAGATGGGCGAGTAACACTGGATGCTTGTATCATGGACGAATTATCTAATATTGGTTCAGTAGGCTGTTTAGAATTTATAAAGCATCCTATTTCTGTTGCTCGAGCCGTAATGGAAAAAACACCACATGTAATGTTGGTAGGTGAAGGGGCATTGAGTTTTGCCTTAACACAAGGATTCAAAAAAGAAAATTTGTTGACCAAAGAATCTGAAAAAGAATGGAAAGAATGGCTTAAAACAAGCCAGTATAAACCAATAGCAAATATAGAAAACCACGATACGATTGGGATGATAGCTTTGGATACAAACGGAAATCTATCAGGAGCTTGTACCACAAGCGGTATGGCTTTCAAAATGCACGGTCGTTTAGGAGATTCTCCTATAATTGGTGCAGGTTTGTATGTAGATAATGAGGTTGGTGCTGCAACAGCCACGGGACACGGAGAGGAAGTTATTAGGATTTCCGGATCAAATTTGGTTGTAGAGCTGATGCGACAAGGTCATTCTCCCCAAAAAGCTTGTGAAGAAGCTGTAGCTCGAATTGTAAAACTGATGAATAACCGAAAAAAGAACCTGAAAGATATACAAGTTGGTTTTATAGCTCTAAATAAAGAAGGCGAATACGGTTCCTATTGTGTTCAGGGCGGTTTTAATTATGCTGTTTGTGATGCAACTGGAAATCGATTAATCGATGCAGAATATTTTTTGAAAAGCTAGATCAAAGGAATAGCGATATGTGTAAATTATGAATAATAAGAATCTTGAAATTGCCTGTTTCAATGCTGAATCAGCAGTAATTGCACAGCAAAATGGAGCAGACCGAGTGGAACTTTGTGCCAATATGCTGGAAGGTGGTACCACACCAGATTTTGAACTCGCTCGTAAAGTCCGTGCTGAATTAAGTATAAAAATGAATGTGATGATTCGCCCCAGAGGAGGCAATTTCGTTTATACTGATGCTGAATTTGAACAGATGAAATCTGAAATTGAGCAATTTAAAACTATCAATGTAGATGGATTCGTTTTCGGAATCTTAAATAATGATAATAGTTTTGATTTAGAAAGAAATAAAGAATTAGTGAATCTTGCCAGTCCAATTCCCTGTACTTTTCATCGTGCCTTCGATGTTGTTTCTGATGTATACCAATCATTGGAGTTGTTAATCGATTGCAGATTTCAAACGGTATTGACTTCAGGACAAGGTGAAAATGTGGTCGAAGGAATTGAAGTTTTACAAACTTTGGTAGAAAAAGCCAATGGAAGAATTGTGGTTATGCCCGGTGGTGGATTGCGCTCTACAAATATCAGGATGTTAGATCAAAAAGTAAATGCATCTTATTACCATTCTTCAGCGATTACTGATTCTACTGAAATAACAAATGGAGATGAAGTTAAAAACATCAAAAGTTATTTGTAATAAAGAGCATTGCCTAAATGAGTTTAAAATATTGATATGATTTTAATTTAATACAATGCTGTTAGAATCTTAAAATCAAAAAAAAATGATTTACTTCTCTTTGAAAAAGGCAATAGATTAACTGAAAATGCAAAATATTACTAGTTTATAATTTTTTGTTTACTTCTTAAAACTTACATTTGCCTAAAATTATAAAACAATGGCAGGAAATAGCTACGGAACACTATATAGAGTAACCACTTTTGGAGAATCACATGGAGAAGCATTAGGCGGAATCATTGATGGTTGTCCGTCTGGAATTCAACTGGATTTGGATGCCATTCAATTCGAAATGTCTAGAAGAAAGCCTGGTCAATCTGCAATAGTAACCCAAAGAAAAGAACCAGATGATGTTCAATTTTTATCGGGAATTTTTGAAGGAAAAACGACAGGAACACCAATTGGTTTTATTATTCCAAATACCAATCAAAAATCAGACGATTACTCCCATATAAAAGATAATTATAGACCAAGTCATGCCGATTATGTGTATGAAAAAAAATACGGTGTACGTGATTACCGAGGCGGAGGAAGAAGTTCAGCACGTGAAACTGCAAGTAGAGTTGTGGCAGGTGCAATAGCAAAACAAATGTTGCCTGAAATTAAAATAAATGCATACGTTTCTTCGGTTGGACCAATATTTTTAGAAAAACCATACCAAGAACTTGACTTCTCCAAAACAGAAAATAATCCAGTTCGTTGCCCAGATGAAGAATCAGCTGTGCTTATGGAAGATTATATTCGCGAAATTCGTAAAGAAGGAGATACAGTAGGAGGAACCGTTACTTGCGTGATTCAAAATGTGCCTATTGGTTTGGGAGAACCGGTATTTGATAAATTGCATGCCGAATTAGGAAAAGCAATGTTATCGATCAACGCAGTAAAAGGATTTGAATTCGGAAGCGGATTTTGTGGTTCTAAAATGAAAGGGAGTGAACACAATGATTTATACAATCCTGACGGAACTACAAAAACAAACCTTTCTGGAGGAATTCAAGGAGGAATCAGCAACGGAATGGATATCTATTTCCGTGTTGCTTTCAAGCCGGTTGCAACAATCATGCAAAAACAAGAATCATTAGACAATAAAGGGAATATTACTGAAATGACAGGAAAAGGACGTCATGATCCATGTGTAGTTCCTCGTGCGGTGCCTATTGTTGAGGCAATGGCTGCTATTGTTTTGGCTGATTTTTATCTTATAAACAAAACGTATTTATAGTTAAAAAACACTTTAGAAAAAAAGCATACTCAATATTTTGACGAGCTAAATATTGAGACTTAATCTTGAAATTAATTTAATGAATACAACCACGACCACAAAACCATCTTTTTTTAAAGGCCTTACAGGTCAGATTTTAATTGCGATGCTCTTAGGAGCGGTATTAGGAGTAATTATTCACAATACTGTTTCAGCTGAGGGGGCTTTAGAATTTAGCACTAAAATAAAAATGCTGGCCACTATTTTCATTCGATTAGTTCAAATGATTATTTCCCCATTAGTATTTACAACTTTGGTAGTTGGAATTGCAAAATTAGGAGACATAAAAGCAGTTGGTAGAATTGGAGGGAAAGCGTTAGGATGGTTTTTTACCGCTTCTTTCATTTCATTACTGATCGGAATGTTGTATGTAAATTTATTGCAACCAGGAGTTGGATTAAATTTATCAAATGTAGATTTAGCAACAGCTTCAGATGTTACAACAAAAACACAAAGTTTATCTTTCGAAAATTTCATAGAACACATTGTACCAAAGAGTATTTTTGAAGCGATGGCAACCAATGAGATTTTACAAATTGTGATATTCTCTATATTCTTCGGTCTAGCAGCAGCCTCATTAGGAGATCAAGCAAAACCAGTAACTGACTTTTTGGATAGAACTTCACACATTGTTTTAAAAATGGTGAATTTCGTAATGAAGTTTGCCCCAATAGGTGTATTTGGAGCCATTTCGGGTGTGTTTGCTGTAAGAGATTTTCAAGAATTGGCAATTACATATTTTAAATTCTTTGGTTCCTTCCTAGTAGGGATTAGCACACTTTGGGTAGTGTTAATTTTAGTAGGATACCTATTTTTAGGACAAAGAATGAAAAAATTATTGCAGCATATCGTAAGCCCATTGATAATTGCTTTTGGAACAACCAGTTCTGAGGCAGTTTTTCCTAAGCTTACAGAAGAGTTAGAAAACTTTGGAGTAAAAGATAAAATTGTTTCTTTTATGTTGCCATTAGGATATTCTTTCAACCTTGACGGAAGTATGATGTATATGACTTTTGCAGGGATTTTTATTGCCCAGGCATATGGAATACATTTAGATTATCCTACCCAATTTACTATGCTTTTTGTTTTGATGCTAACGAGTAAAGGAATCGCAGGTGTGCCAAGAGCAAGTTTGGTTGTTGTTGCGGCTACTTGTGGGATGTTTAAAATACCAATTGAAGGAATAGCATTGATTTTGCCAATTGACCATTTTTGTGATATGTTTAGAAGCGCAACAAATGTTTTAGGAAATGCATTGGCTACATCTGTAGTTGGAAAATGGGAAGATGAAAAAGAGAATTCAATTGCTAAATAAAACAACAAATTTTAATGCAATAAATTAAAATTTAGGATAGGATTCTTTATCAGGATTTTAAAAATAATAAAGACAGTTACTCAATTTTTTGGGTAGCTGTTTTTTTATTTTAGATAAAATATTTCTTCCTAATTTAGGAAGTGATTTTTTTTGTAATATACTTAAGGAAAAGCTTTTAAAGTTTATTTTTAAGTGTATATTTGAAAAAACATTTGCTATTTATGGCTTTCACAAGAATAGTTATACTGGTTACTTTATTATTAAATTTCTTAGGAAGCACCCTGTTAGGACAAACCCAATCGTCAACTAAGAAAGACATTGATAAGTTAATTTATAAAGCATCAAAATTACGTGAATCCGGTAATTTTGAAAAGTCTTTATTGATTACAAGAATTGCATTGCGTAAAGCTATATTTATAAAAAATAACGAACTTATTGCTAAGAATTATAATGTTGTCGCTTCAAATTATAATGAATTAATGGAATTTGATAAAGCCATATTTTATTATAACAAAGCCCTAATCTTTGCCAATTTGACTTCGAATGATTCCATAAAGGAAAGAATCAATAATAACTTGGGGAATATGTATTGCTTTGAAAAAAAGAAATACGAGAAAGGAATTGAATTTTATAAAAAAGCATTAGAATATAGCAAAGCAATCCCTGATTCATCTCAAATGGCATTGACTAATCTCAATATCACTTGGGCCTATTTTGATATTGGCCGCTTTAGAAATGGTAAGTATAATTTAGATTTTTTAAATAGATTCCATAATAAGCATGAGGATAGTTCTACCATTGTAATTCGTAAAATGCTTAACGGCATGTATTACAGCTATAGTAAGGAAAATGATAAGGCAGATAAGTATTTTCTTGAGGCAATTAAAATAGGGCAAGAGCAAAATAATAAATCAGATTTGTCATATGCCCATCTGGAATATTCTAAGTTTTTATTAAAGCAGAAGGCGTATAAAGAAGCTTATGAGAATTTATCTCTTTATAATAGGTTAACTGAGGAAATGTTTGCCGAAGTAAAATCTGTTAAAGCTAACATTGCAGGTGTTAATTTTGAATTGGATGAATACAAAAGAGCGATTGATAAAATAGAAAGTGAAAAATATTTGCAATATAAAAGCCTTAAAAAATCAAGGCTAATCGTATTGCTTTTTGTAATAGTTTTGTTTGTATTGTTGCTTTTTCTCAACTCTTTAATTAAAAATAACAAATACAGAAGAAAATCAAATTTAGATTTGATGCATGCCAATAAAGAGTTGATAATTGCCAATAAAAAAGCCGAAGAATTATCACATCTTAAAACACAATTTGTATCTACAATAAGCCATGAGCTTAGAACCCCTTTATATGGAGTAGTTGGTATTACTGATTTACTTCTGGAAGAACATCAAGAACTTGCAACAAGCCCACATTTGAATTCCTTAAAATTCTCGGCAAGGTATTTGTTGTCATTGGTGAATGATATTCTTCAAATTAACAAAATGGACGAAAATAAAATTGTGCTGGAGCGTTTAACCTTCAATATATTGGATGAATTGAATATGATAAAAAATTCACTTTCGTTCATCGCCCAAAAGAACAAAAATACCATCTACATAGATGTAGATCCTACCATTCCAGAAAGTTTGATAGGTGATAAATTAAGGTTTGCACAAATCTTTATGAATTTAGTGAGTAACGCATTGAAATTCACTAATAATGGAGAGGTTTGGATAGTTGTCAAACAAACAAAAATAAAAGGGAATATACATACACTGGAATTTAGTGTAGAAGATAACGGAATAGGTATTGCCCCAATAGATAAAGATAAAATTTTTGATAAGTTTGTTCAGGTCGGAAGAAAAGAAATAGATTATCAAGGTACAGGTCTTGGTTTATCAATCGTTAAAAGATTATTAGAACTATTTGGCAGTACTATATCAGTAGAGAGTGAGCTGGGTAAAGGAACTGTTTTTAGATTTGCTATTGATTTTGAATACGATAAAGTAAAAGCAACCGAGATTATCAATGATATAGATATTAATTTAACTTTTGGTCAGACATTCAATGTACTTATTGTTGAAGACAATCTAATAAATCAGGTTATTACAAAAAAGACCATTGAAAGGAATAATTATTCGTGTACCGTTGTAGAAGATGGTTATGCAGCTTTAGAAATTTTAAATACAGAGGTATTTGATGTTATTTTGATGGATATCAATATGCCTTTAATTAATGGTTTTGAAACTTCAAGACGGATTAGGCAAAACGGAATCGAAACGCCAATTATTGCTTTAACAGCCTTTGACAAAAATGAGATCACTGAGGAGGCAATTGCTGCAGGAATGAATGATATTATTGTAAAACCTTTTGAACCACTACAGTTATTTAAAATTATAAACTGCCTTATACAAAATGCAAAAAGCGTTGTCTAAACAACGCTTTTTAATTTTCTTGTAAATCCTTACTTGATTGATGATACTGCGTGATTTACTATTTTTATTTTACTGGAATAGCTTTCAATGATTTGTTTCTTTCTACACTTTTTTTAGTAATGCTAACATCAAGAATACCATCTTTATAAGTGGCTTCTATTTTGTTTTCATCTGCGTTTTCAGGTAGATTGAATGATCTGTAAAAAGATTGATAGTTAAATTCTTTTCGAACATAATTATCTTTTTTATTTGTTTCTTCTTTTTTCTCTTCTTTTTCAGCGGAAACAATAAGCATATTATTGTCTACTTCGATTTTAAAATCTTCTTTTTTTAAACCTGGAGCCGCTAATTCAATTTCGAATTTAGTTTCGGTCTCTTTCAAGTTCACTGATGGTAAATTTACTCCTATAGAAGGAATACTTCTATCTGCCCAATCAGAAATGTCTCTAGTGAAAAAATCTTCAAATAGAGGATTAACCAATTTGCTTACCACAGTTGGGAACATACCATCTCTTTTAATTAATGAGTCCATGATATGATTATTTTAGAGTTAATCGTTTTGCTATTACAAATTTACGATGCAAATCGCTGTTTTGTATTGTGTTATATAATAAAAAACACTTTTTAACTCAAGGTTAAAAAGTGTTTTTTTACATTTTAAATTCAACAGAAAATGGTTTAATACCAACGTTTTTTGTTTTGTTTAGAAGCGTTAGATTTTCTGGATTTATGTGCTCCACCACTTCTATTTGAGTTTTTTTGTGGGGTTTGAGTTTTTTCAGGACTTCCTGAATGCCAAGGATAAGGATGATCGCTTACGGTTTGAACATCCACTTTTATTAGTTTCTGAATATCTTTCCAGTAAACATGCTCGTCTTTACTGCAAAACGAAATTGCAATTCCGCCATTTCCTGCACGACCAGTTCTACCAATTCTATGAACATAAGTTTCAGGAATATTAGGCAAATCAAAATTGATGACAAAAGGCAATTGATCAATATCTATCCCTCGAGCAGCAATATCAGTTGCTACAAGTACACCAACCTCTTTGTTTTTAAAGGCGTCAAGTACGCGTTGTCTTGCATTTTGTGATTTATCACCATGTATAGCTTCGGCAGGAATATTGTTTTTTCTTAATGCTTTTACCACATTATCGGCACCATGCTTTGTTCTTGAAAATACAAGGACATTAGATAGATTGTCATTTTTAATCAAATGATATAATAAGTTTCTTTTTTCTCCCTTTTCAACAAAATAAATACGCTGCTCTACATTTTCTGCTGTTGATGATACAGGTGAAACCGTCACAGTTTCTGGATCTGTAAGGAACATTTCGGCCAATTCTCTAATAGCGATTGGCATAGTTGCAGAAAACAAAAGCGTTTGTCTGTTTCTTGGTGTAAGTTTTACAATTTTTTTTACATCATTTACAAATCCCATGTCAAGCATTTGGTCAGCTTCATCAAGAACTAATGTATGTAAGTGATTAAGGTCTATA
Organism: Flavobacterium aestivum; assembly: GCF_026870175.2. Classification (NCBI taxonomy): domain Bacteria; kingdom Pseudomonadati; phylum Bacteroidota; class Flavobacteriia; order Flavobacteriales; family Flavobacteriaceae; genus Flavobacterium; species Flavobacterium aestivum. Next base: position 3,023,243 of record NZ_CP113977.2, read on the forward strand.
AATCCTTGCTTGTGCAAGTCAAGAAGTCTTCCTGGTGTTGCAATTACTACATCGACGCCATTTTTAAGAGCGTCAACCTGTGGGTTTTGAGAAACTCCTCCAAAAAGAGTTAGTTGTGTTAAATTAGTATACTTTCCGTAAGTATCAAAGCTTTGTCCAATTTGAACAGCTAATTCTCTGGTTGGAGTAACCACGAGCGCACGAACTACTTTAGTTTTTTTTGAAGAACCTACTATTCGGTGTAATTGATGAATGATCGGAATGGCAAAAGCAGCAGTTTTTCCTGTTCCAGTTTGTGCACAACCCACCAAATCTTTTCCAGCCAATATAACTGGAATAGATTGTTCCTGAATGGGAGTTGCTTGTGTATAGCCTTCTTCAAATACGGCTCTTTGTATACTTTTTGAAAGTGATAAATCTTCGAATAACATATTGTTTGTATTAAATATCTTGTATTAAGTACAGAGATAAGGGCACAAAGATAGTGTTATTATTCTTAGTTACTAAGTTTCTTAGATTCTTAGACTTTAAGATTAAAAGATTAAAAGATTAAAAGATTAAAAGATTAAAAGATTAAAAGATTAAAAGATTAAAAGATTAAGGGTTTCAATTTTTCAATCATTCAATCATTCAATTTTTTAATTAACTTAGTACTATACTGTAATTGAATTTTGTGCTTTCATAAAATCAGTAACCAAGTATCCTATAAGTTTTCCAATTAAATGATTGTTTTTCTCTTCGCCTAAATCGGGTGCGCCTTCACAAATATGAAGGTAGGTTGCGTTTTTATTTTTACCAAAATAAGAAACAAACTGGCGGAGTTCTTCAATAGAAAAACCACTTAAAGTCATGGCACTACTGGCAATATTCGGAATAGCATCAAGATCGATTTCTATACCGTAACTGTCATTTTTTATAAACTCCAGAGCATTAACCATTTCTTGATTGAAGTTTTTTTCTTTTCTTATGTTTACGCTATCATAAGTATTGTATCGAACTCGATCTTCGATTTTTTTTATGATATCCAAAACACTTTTAGAAGTGTAATTTTCATGTAACCCGAAAATAAAATATTTTTTCAGAAAGCCTTCTTCATATGCATATGAAAATCCGTTTCCACTATGACGGCCTTCAAGAATTCTAAAGTCAGAATGGGCATCAAAATTTATTGCATTTATTGCTTTTCCTTTTGCTAGGGCAGATCCTTTAATATTTCCGTAGGCATTATTATGACCTCCACCTATTACTATAGGAATTTTTCCGGCTTGAACAATTTTGAATATTATATGGGAAACTTCTTTGTCGATTTTTACAACCAATTGACTTAATTTAGAACGATCATCAACATCGTTAAAGTCTAAATTTTCTACTTCTTTCATTTCCTGGCTCACGTCAAGCTGACCTAAAATGATAATTTGATTGCCTTTGGAGAAACGATTGTGCTGAATATTTGCGATACTTTTTATGGCACTTGCCCAAGCAGATGCTGCTCCAGGGCGTCCGAAATTGGCTCTAACTCCAATATCTTCAGGGATTCCAAACAAAACATATTTTGCTTCACTAGATTTTATGAAGGCAATAGGATCAGTATTTTTAGGAATTGTAAGCATTTTTTCGCCAAACTTAATTTCACCACTTCTGTGATTGGTAATTTTAGCGAGGTCGTTAATACTGAATGTGATAAGTTTTTCCATAAAAAAATATTTGCCAAAAATAATATAATTGTACATACTTACGTTATATATATTATTAAATTTGTATAAACAATTATATTTTAACATGGAAAATCAAAAGAGTAATTCGAGTCTAAAGGCTGTTATAGCGGTTTTAGCTATTTTATTAGTAGGAAGTTTAGTTTATATTTTTAAAATGTCTTCAGAAGTAGAAACAGTTCATTCAGAAATTACAAAAACAAGTTCTGAAAAAGAATCAGTAATGAAAGACTTACAGGACTTAAAAGCAACTTATGACGCTGCAATTGCAGAAAACACATCTATGTCTGAGGAGTTAATCCAAGAAAGAGATAAAGTTGTAAAGTTGATGGATGATCTTAAAAAGTCACAAGGGGATGTTTCAAAATTCAGAAGCCAAATGCAAACTCTTCAAGGTAACATGAAAGTTTTGATGGCTGAAAATGAAGGATTGAAAAAACAAAATACAACTTTGACTACTCAACGTGACAGTACTGTTGTTGTTTTAGGTCAAGCACAAAAATTCAATGAAGTATTAGTAGGTCAAAATGAAGACTTAGCTAAAACAGTTGAAAAAGGGTCTAAATTGTCAATTTTAAATTTACAAACTGCAGCTTATAAATTAAAAAGTTCAGGAAAAGAAATTGCTACAGATAAAGCGAGTAGAGCTAATGTTCTTAAAATAAGCTTTACTATTGCTGAAAACTCTATTGCAAAATCAGGAGATAAAGACTATTATGTACAAGTGATTGACAGTAAAAATAATGTTTTGGGTGATTCTAAAACTATTACTTTTGGAGATAAAGAATTGAAGTACAGCTTTATTTCTAGTGTGAAATACGAAAATAAAACGGTTCAAGTTTCACAAGATTTAGCAGGTAAAGATTTCGCAAAAGGATTGTATACCGTAAATGTATTTGATAAAGATCAAATGGTTTCTACAACAAGTTTTTCATTGAGATAAGAAAATGAAGTAATTAGACAATTTGTCAAAAAAAAGAGGAGCTAATTGGCTCCTCTTTTTTTGCGCATAATTTTAAAAGATTTTATTCTAATTATTATGCTGTAAAAATGTATTTAAAATAAAAAAGGAACTGTATGTTCCTTTTTTATTATTTTAAAATTGTACCATTAATGATAATTGTATCGATTAAATTACTACCAAATGCATACGGCAATTGATAATAAGAAGGAATTGGTTTTGTTATGATAAGATTGGCTTTTTTTCCAATTGTAATACTTCCGTGAGTGTTGGAAATCCCTATGGCATAAGCACCATTTATTGTAGCAGCATTTATGGCTTCTTCTGGAGTCATTTTCATTTTAATGCAAGCAGTAGCAACTACAAAATTCATATTTCCAGATGGAGTAGAGCCAGGGTTATAGTCTGTTGCAAGAGCCAAAGGCAAACCTTCGGCAATCATTTCTCTAGCTGGGGTGTATGGAATACTCAAAAAATACGAACATGATGGTAAAGCCACTGGCATAGTTTCGGTATTTTTTAAGGACTGTATGTCTTCCGGTTTCATTACTTCGAGATGGTCTACAGAAAGCGCATTGTATTTTATTCCAGCTTGAATTCCGCCAATAGAGTTGAATTGATTAACATGGATTTTTGGCTTTAAGCCAAATTCTATCCCTGCTTTCATAATTTGTTCTGTCTCTTCAACAGTAAAATAACCAGTTTCGCAAAATACATCAATAAAATCGGCTAATTTATTTTTAGCAATTTCAGGAAGCATTTCATTTATAATGCAATCGATATATCCTTTTTTATTGTCTTTATAAGCAATAGGGAAGGCGTGTGCACCAAGAAAAGTAGCTTTTATGGTTATTGGATAGTTTTGTGATAACTGCTGAATTACTTTAAGCATTTTGAGTTCACCTTCAACAGTGAGTCCATAACCTGATTTAATTTCAACAGCTCCGGTTCCTAATTGCATTACTTCTTCAAGACGTGCTTTCGATTGCTCGTAAATTTCTTCTTGAGAAGTTTCGTTGAGTTTTTTGGCTGAATTTAAAATTCCACCACCACGATTAGCAATTTCTTCATACGTCATTCCGTTTATACGATCTACGAATTCTTGTTCGCGATTGCCTGCGTAAACAATGTGAGTATGACTATCACACCAAGAAGGAAGGATGATTTTTCCAGTGGCGTCAATAGTATTATCTGCGGTAATTTTTGGCAAATTATCCATTGATCCAAAATCAGTAATTAGATCGTCTTGGAGTAATAAATAAGCATTCTTTAGTGTTGGGAGCACCGCCATATCGGCACCTGAAACTTTTAGAATCGAAGTTTCCCGAATTTGAAGCAGCTCCTTTATATTAACGATTAATGTTGTCATTTTATATTTATTCAGAAACTGTTATTTCAAACATTTTATCCCAATTTTTACCAGTAACAAAAATGGTTTTAGTTTTTGGGTTGTATGCAATTCCGTTTAAGACATCATCTGGAGTTACTTTTACTAATTTACGTAAACCGGACATGTCTAGAATTCCTTCTACAGCTCCGTTGTTTGGGTTTACTACTGCAATTGCATCTTTTGTCCAAACATTAGTATAAATTTTACCATTAATCCATTCTAACTCATTGATGGCTTTAATTTTGGAATCTCCAGAATATACATTGATATAGTCTATCATTTTTTGTGTTTTGGGATCCATTCTCCAAATTTTTTCTGTTTTATCCGTTTGGTAAATGTATTTTCCATCATTGGTCATTCCCCATCCTTCGATATCTTTATCGTAAGCGAATTTTTTTTCCAATTTCAGAGTTTTTGCATCATATATGAAGCCTGTTTTTTCTTGCCATGTCAATTGGTATAATTTATCGTTTACAAAGGTAATTCCCTCACCAAAATATTGAGGTTCCAAATCTATCTGTTTATATATTTTTCCGGTTTTATAATCGTATTTTCTAAAATAAGAATCTCCTTTTTGTCCTGTGCTTTCGAATAGGGTGTCATTGTGAAACTCTAATCCTTCAGTAAATGAAGCAGTATCGTGCGGATAGGTATTTACAATTTTATATTTTAATAATTTTGGTTGCACATTCGAAACCAATTCTATCCTAGCAGTTGCTGTAGAGTTTTCTCCGCCAAAATAAACCAGTGCTTTCAGGTATTGGTAACCTAGTTTTTGGTCTTTCAATTCAAAATTCAATTTCTCTAAACCTTTTTCTGAACCTACTTTTTTATCGTTTACATAGTAGATTATACTATCTACTGTTTTAGAATTTGGGTTCAAAACTCCCAAGGAAAGGGCGTCTTCTGATAGATATTGGGACTTATAATTAGAATTATCGAAGGTAAATATAGAATTTTCACCTTTTTTTGTGGCTTCGCAATTTACTAAAGTGATTCCTAATAAAATGGTTAGTAGGAAGTTATAATTTTTCATAGTTTTAATATTTTAAAAAGCCAATATACAACGATAATTTTAAGGTACAAAGGACTTGCACAAATATAAAAAGGTTGTATATTTGCACCGGCAAGTCCTACACGACCAGCTCCTGCAGACTCCCCCAGGATGGGAACATAGCAAGGGTACGTGGTTGAGCGGTGCGATGTAGGTCGCTTGCCATTTTTAAAGAATTATAAGAAAAGTAGTCTTCCTTCGGGAGGATTTTTTTATTTTTACCCAATGCTAATTAAGCAGAAGATAAAAGTAAGAAGATAGAAGTAAGGAGACAGAAGTAAGAAGATAGAAGTAAGAAGATAGAAGTAAGAAGATAGAAGTAAGAAGATAGAAGTAAGAAGATAGAAGTAAGAAGATAGAAGTAAGATGGCAGAAGACAGAATTCAAAACTCATAATTTATAATTCATAACTCATAATAATGAATAAAGTAGTACTAATTACGGGAGGATCTTCAGGAATAGGGAAGTCCATAGGAGAATTTTTGCATCATAAAGGATTTGTGGTGTATGGTACAAGTAGAAATCCGGAACGTATTCTTAATTCAGTATTTCCTTTAATAGCTTTAGATGTTAGGGATGCAGCATCTATTCAATCGGCTGTTGCCAAAGTTATAACAACATCAGGAAGACTAGATGTAGTAATCAATAATGCCGGTGTTGGTATCACTGGACCTTTGGAAGAAATTCCGATGTCTGAAATTAAAAATAACTTCGAAACCAATTTTTTTGGACCTATTGAAGTGATGAAAGCCGCATTACCACAAATGCGTGCACAACAATCGGGATTAATTATTAATGTAACCTCAATTGCGGGTTACATGGGTTTACCGTATAGAAGTATTTATTCAGCATCTAAAGGAGCTTTAGAATTAATTACCGAAGCATTGAGAATGGAAGTGAAGTCTTTTGGTATACAAATTACCAACATTGCTCCAGGTGATTTTGCAACAAACATTGCTGCTGGGCGTTTTCATGCGCCTGTCATAAAAGGGTCTGCTTATGAAGTGCCTTATGGAAACAACCTGAAAACGATGGATGAACATGTTGATAGCGGAAGTAATCCCAATGAAATGGCTGAAGCTGTTTATGCAGTTATCCAAAATTCAAGCCCAAAAATTCACTATAAAGTTGGTGCTTTTATGCAAAAGTTCTCTATTGTACTTAAGAGGGTTCTGCCAGATAAAGTATATGAAAAAATGCTTATGAACCATTATAAGCTTTAGTAATTCAAAAAGGGGGATTTGATAAGGAGCATATTATTTTGAAATTGCAATTGTTATTGATATTGATTTCGTAATTTTGCACCTAATTTTTTGAACACACAATTAAATATAAATATATTATGAAATTTTTTATTGACACTGCTAATTTAGCTCAAATTAAAGAAGCACAAGCATTAGGCGTTTTAGACGGAGTAACGACTAATCCATCTTTGATGGCTAAAGAAGGAATTACAGGAAAAAACAACATTTTGAAACATTATGTTGATATCTGTAATTTGGTTGATGGTGATGTAAGTGCTGAAGTAAACGCGCTAGATTACGATGGAATGATTAGAGAAGGTGAAGAATTAGCAGATTTACACGAGCAAATCGTTGTAAAATTACCAATGACTAAAGAAGGGGTAATGGCTGCCAAATATTTTTCAGATAAAGATATTAAAACTAATGTAACTTTAGTATTCTCTGCTGGTCAAGCTTTATTGGCTGCTAAAGCAGGTGCTACTTACGTTTCTCCATTCATTGGACGTTTAGATGATATTTCAACTGATGGATTGGCTTTGATTGAAGAAATTAGAGAAATCTACGATAACTATGGTTATGAAACTCAAATTCTTGCAGCTTCTGTTCGTCATACAATGCATATTGTAAACTGTGCAAAAATTGGTGCCGATGTTATGACTGGACCTTTATCTGCTATTTCTGGTTTATTGAAACACCCATTAACAGATATTGGATTGGCTCAGTTTGTTGCTGATTTCGAGAAAGGAAACAAATAGATTTTAGATTGCAGATTTCTAATTTTAGATTTTAGATTCAGAATTTAGAATTTAGATTTTCGATATAAATAAAACTCCCATTATGCATAGCAAAATGGGAGTTTTTGTTTGTATCAATTCTAGTAATTTCTGTTTTAGCTTATCTAAAATGTTAAGTATAAATCTAATAGATTTTAGATTTTCGATATAAATAAAATTTCCACTTAAATCAGAAATCTAAAATCTGCAATCTAAAATCTTAATGCCCTCCAGATATTTTTTGGTCAAAATTGATTCCATGTGCTTTTAGAATTGCACTTACTTTCCAAGCATAAAATGCTAAATAAGCAAAGCAAATGATACCCACGATATAGCTATTTTGTATTCCGATGATCTCTGCAATTTTACCTTGAAAAACACTAACAAAACCACCACCCATAATCATCATAATCAGGAAGCTACTTCCTTGGCTAGTGTGTTTTCCTAATCCGCTTACTGCCAAAGTAAAGATACAAGGCCATAAGGTACTACAAAATAAACCTACACTTGTAAAGGCATATACACTCACCATTCCTTGAGTAAACATTCCGATACCTAAAGCTACTATTCCTAATAAAGAAAATATAAGTAACATTCTGGCTGGATTTCCTTTACTGGCCATATCAGCAGCAATTAATACCAGAATTACTAATCCGTAGATATAAAAAGGAGTTAAATCATGTTTTGCTATTGCATTAACAGCTAAGAAAACACCAAATGCTAAATATGGAGCAATGAAACGTAGAATTTTTTGTAAACTCATATTTTCTGTAAAAGCTTCAATAGCCCCAGTCCAACGGCCAATCATTAAACTTGCCCAATATAACGATATGTATGGAGCTACATCTTTAGTCAAAAATCCTAATTTACTTTCCATATAGGCAGGCAAATTACTTGCTGTAGATACTTCGACACCAACATATAAAAATATAGCAATCATTCCCATTACTAATTGTGGGTATTGCAAGGCTGATGTTTTTACTGTTATTTTATCATGAGAATCATCTTCTTCAATTAGTTCTGGTCGTTCTGGTAATGATGAAAATTTTAATAAAATCGCCACTACTAAAAAAGCAAATCCTAGCACTAGGTATGGAATTTTAACGCTTTCTATATTTGCATCCGGATTAGCATTTGCACTTGATCCGAAAATAGCAAAACTTACAATTAGCGGACCAATTGTAGTTCCTAAATTATTGATACCTCCTGCTAATGTTAGACGTTGTGAACCGGTTTTGATTGGTCCTAAAGCAATTGCCAATGGGTTTGCCACGGTTTGTTGCAATGAAAATCCTAAACCAACTATAAAAAGACCTGCTAGCATTAATTGAAAAGATCCTGTATTGGCTGCCGGATAAAACAAAAGTGTACCTAATGCAGAAATAAGCAAACCTAGTGATAATCCATTTTTGTATCCAATTTTGTTCACTAAATCCTCTTTTATTAAAACAGAAACTCCCATATAAATAAGAGAACCAACTGTGTATGCAATATAGAATGCAAAAGCTACTAATTGACTTTCGCCTTGTGTTAAATCAAATGCTTTTTTGAAAACTGGTATTAGAATGTCATTACTTGCAGCTACAAATCCCCAAAAAAAGAATACTATAACTAGAGGAATAAATTGACCCCATTTGGTCTGTGAATTTTCTGAACTCATGATTTAAAATTTAATTTTTTTAGTTAATAATTTGTTGTTTTTTTGCTGCAAGGCTGTAAATATATTTGTTAGGAATTTCTAAAAAAAATTATCTGTTATAATTTTTTTGACTTTTATATGAACGACATTATTTCTTCAACCAAGGGAGTTTTTGTCAAAGAAAATTATAAAATTGGACTCAAAAAAAAAGCTTATTTCGGATGCTAGCGAAATAAGCTTTAGTTTTATTTTTGGGTTAAGTTTTTTCTTTTTTTAGAATTCACTTATTTTTTCAAGTTGCACAGCTGACTTTTCTGCAATAGTTTTTTTTAGGGTTTTACCAACTTTATGCCCAGATATTGCAAAATATAAAATGTACAAATAGCAAGGAAGTATAGAAACATAAAACGCAATATGAAAAGGAATACCTAATCCGCCATGTGATGGTAGGTCACTTAAAAAACCATATATTAACGGCCAAATTGCGCCACCTGCAATACCCATAATCATAATAGCCGAACCAGTTTTAGTAAATTTTCCTAAATGGCTAATTCCAAGTGGGAAGATTGCCGGCCACATCAAAGAGTTTGATAATCCCAGTAAGGCAATAAATACAACCGAAAGCTGAGAACTTGCGGTTAAAAAAGCCAATGTGCAAAATACAATTCCTAAAATGGCACAAATGCGTAATGCTTTTTGTTGTGATATATATTTTGGGATTGTGAAAATCCCCGTTATATAACCTATTAACATACTGAATAAAGTCAAAGAAGTTAGGTATTTGGCAGAATCGGGGGCAATTCCCAAGGCTTTTCCGTAAACTCCAATTATATCTCCAGCCATAACTTCAGCAGCTACATAAACAAAGATGCAAATTGCTCCAAGAAATAAATGAGGAAATTGAAAAATAGATTTATGCTTTATAACTTCTCCTTTGGTTTCATCTATTATATCTTCTTCAACTTCAATTTCTGGCAAGTAGGTGTATTTTACCAGTATGGCAAATGCGCAGAAAACTATGGCGAGAACGATATATGGAGTATTTACTCTAGACAAAACTTCTGCTAATATATTTTCTTTTTCAATTCCTGTAGCATCTGCAATCTTTTTCTCGATCTCGGCTGCATTTTTTAAGAAAATAGTACCCATAATCACTGGTACAATCATACCTGCAAATTTGTTGCAGATGCCCGCAATACTAATGCGTTTTGCTGCGCTTTCTATTGGCCCAATGATTGTTAAGTAAGGATTAGCAGCTGTTTGTAATAAAGCTAAGGCGGCACCTTGAATAAAAATACCGGCTAAGAATAGGGGAAATGAACGTGCTTGTGCCGCTGGAATGAAAATCAATGAACCCAGTCCTAAGATTAGTAAGCCAAAAATAATTCCATTTTTGAACCCTATTTTTTTTAAAATCCATGATGAAGGCAATGCCAAAAAGAAATAGGCGATATAAGAAGCGAAGGTTACAAAAAACGCTTGAGTGTTTGATAAACCAAATGATAACTTAAAAAAGGGTATCAGTGTTCCGTTAGCCCAAGTTACAAATCCGAAGATAAAAAATAAGGATGCAATGATAATGAGCGGGGTTCTTGCAGTATGGTTGGTTTGATTCATTTTGGTTTTTTTATTGGTTAATGGTTCGGGTTAGTAATATGCAATTGGTTATAGTGTTAGATGAAACTCAATATTAACTTATTGGATATGTGTTATTTGTCTTTTTGTTGTTTCTGTTTTATTTATGAAAAACAACTGTTATGTCTTTTCAATAATTGCTTTTTAAAAGTTATCTAATCACGAAACTATGGATTAAAATATTGTTAAGCAAGAAAAACCAATAAAAATGTGTTCGAACACACTTAATGTGTGAAAAATGATATTTTATTCTTATAAAAACTAAAATATTTTAATACTGTAAAAAGCTTAAAATTATAGTCGGTTTATAATAATCAGTTTTACTATTTAGAGGATAGAATGAAAAGATTGCTAGAATAGCATCTTAATAAAATTGGAAGTTTTGGCAAGAATGAACCTTTTTTGATTTTAACTGCATTTTCATTGAAAATTTCCTTGCTCAGATTTTAATATTCAGTCATAATCACGGTTCAAAATTAAATATTAAATTCTCAAAAGGGTTTTTCTGTAAAATTCAACTAAATTACTGTTGTAATTAATTGGTTTTTAATGATTTGCGTTTTATTTTTTAATAGTTTTGATGTTGCAATAAAAAAACAAGGAAATTTATAATTGAATTTTTTTATTCGAGTATTCTAATTTTTACATCCTTACTATAATTTCTTCCAATAGGAATAGTGTAGGAGTGTATATGAATTCGATTGCCTTCTATTGATTTTACTTTATCTAATGCAATCGTGTAAGATTTGTGAATTCTCATAAATCTATCAGCTGGCATTTCTTCTGTCAATGATGTCAAAGACTTGTGTGTAATATAAGTTTTATCAGTAGTTACCACTTTGATGTATTCTTTCATTCCTTCTATAAAAAGAATTTCATCAATATTTATTTTAACCATTTTTTTATCTACTTTGATAAAAATATGAGGTTCAATACGATGATTATCAATCTTAATATTATTTTTTAGATTAAAATCGGCTTCAATTTTATGAATAGATTTAATGAATCGTGGCAAAGGAATTGGTTTTACCAAATAGTCAAGAACCTCCAGATCATAACTTTCTGCAGCAAATTCCCTAAAAGCGGTAGTAATAATTATTCGAGCCTTTTTTTCGAGAAGACTAATTAACTCAAATCCAGTCATCATTGGCATATTGATGTCTAGAAAAACAACATCAGTACTATTGGTATTTATAAATTCGAGTCCTTCCAATGGATTGTTAAATGTACCTATTACTTCAAAATCTGAAAAATTTTCAAAATAATTGAGCAATACTTTTATAGCCAATGGTTCGTCGTCAATAAGCACACATTTAATCTTCATTGTATAATGGTATTTGTAAAGTAATGATGTAAAAATTAAATTTTACGCTTTGAATTAGATTAAAATTATTTTTAAAAATTAGTTTTAATCTTTTTTTGGTATTAGTTAAACCTATTCCTTTTTTACTCTTTTTTATTTGTGAAAATACAAAATTATTTAATATTTCAAATTCAAGCATACCGTTTCGTATCCTAATGTTTATTTTAATTTTGAGCCTTTCATTATTTACACCACCATGTTTAAACGCATTTTCTATTAGAGAAATGAATAATAAAGGAGGAACTTTGACCGTATCTATGTCAGACTCAAGATTTATTCTTACCTCAACATTTTCAAAGCGGAGTTTTTCAATTTCAATATAATTTTGAATATAGTCTATTTCCTTTATCAATGGTACAAACTTAGATCCTTCTATATCGTATAATACATATTCCATCAAATTGGATAGTTTTATAATTACATCAGGAACTTTGTCTGATGATTCTAGTGACAAGGCATATAAATTATTTAAGGTATTGAAAAAGAAATGAGGCTGAATCTGGTTTTTCAAATATTTTAATTTGATTTTATTCTGATTTTCCATTATAGCCCTGTTTCTTTCTCTTTCTTTTAGCCAGGTTAGCATAAGATAGATAGAAGTGGCAATTGCTAAAACGTATATTTCCCCAATACAAACTGCTACAATGTGGTTTATATCAAAAGGATGATAATCTCTATTGGCTTCCGGCCAAATATTTTTTGATATAATAAAATAGGTTAAACCTGTTTTTAAAACATAGACAACTAATAAGCTAAAAAACAGTGATGTAGTGTATTTTAAATATTTACTTTCAAGTATGTATTTTGGTCCAAGTACATATATATTAAAGTATACTAAAGGAATGTGCAAACTGAATTCGATCAAGTTTGATTTAAAGGAATACCCATAATCATTAAAATAGGCACCCCAACGCAAAAAGTTAAGTAAAAAATAGACTCCCCAAAACCATAAATGATATTGAATTTTAATATCAAGATTTAATTTTTTCATTTTTGGACTTTTAAGCGATACAATGGAATTAGAAATCTATAATCAATTAAGCACTCGAATTATTTTACTGCAACATTAAACAATTTGTGCTTATTAATGGAATTATATCGCTTAAAAAGTTAAAAAAATCCTAAAACTTATCCAGAAAACGTTTTCGGAAAACGCTTTGTAGTTCAAATTCTGTCGTTTGTTTAAAAAACATTGTTGTTGGTATAATTTTTTTTTTTAGAAAACACCTTCCGTCTAAATTTACAGTATAACTAACAAAAAACAATTTAAAAATGAAAAAAATTTTTCTAATCGTAATGGTTGTTATTACCGCGCAAGTCTCTCTTGCTCAGGTAAAAACAATCAAGGGTTTTATCTCTGATGCAAAGGGCGCCCCACTACCTGCAGCAAATATTAATGTAAAAGGGACGAAGAATGGAGCATCTACAAGTTTTGACGGAACTTTTGCTATCGACGCAAAAGTTGGGGAAACTTTGGTGATTTCGTACATGGGATATGAAACCAAAAGCGTTGTTGTAGGAGAATCTGGAACGGTTAATGTTCAATTAGCAGAAGCTGCTTCTACAACTTTGACAGAAGTTGTTGTGACTTCATTGGGTATCAAAAAATCCAGAAAATCTTTGACTTATTCTGCACAAGAATTAAAAGGAGAGGAGCTAGTTAGAGCAAAAGACCCTAACCTTATGAATACGATTGCCGGTAAAATTGCCGGGGTTGCAGTAACTAAAAGTGCTGGTGGTACTGGAGGTTCTACAAAAGTTACTATACGAGGAAACTCATCTACTACAAATAACAACCCATTATATGTTGTTGATGGAGTTCCAATGCTGAATATATCTTCTATACAACCAAACGATTCATTTGGTTCTACTCAAGGTGGTAACCGTGATGGAGGAGATGTAATAGGATTATTAAATCCAGATGATTTTGAAGGGATGACAGTACTTAAGGGTGCTTCTGCAACTGCTTTGTATGGTAGTCAAGGTGCTAGAGGAGTTGTTTTATTAACTTCTAAAAAAGCTAAAGAAGGAGTTTCTACTTTCAGAGTTTCTTCTAATACAACAGTAGAAACGGCAGCTTATTTGCCTAAATTTCAAACCTCATACATCGCTAAACCAGGAGCTGATGAGTCATGGGGAGCTGCACAAAGTACACCAGATCACACAAGAGACTTTTTTGATACAGGAGTAACTCAAATATCTTCTTTTAGTTTCTCTACAGGTTCTTCAAATTCTGCTACTAATATATCGTATGCCAATACTTCTGCCAATGGAGTATTACCAACTAATAAATTGAGCAAGAATAACTTTAGCATTAGACAAATGGGTAAATTTTTCGGAGATAAATTGACTGTTAATGCTAATGCAAATTATACTTCACAATATGTAACCAACAGACCAACTAGTGGTTTGTATTTTAACCCGCTTACAGGTCTTTACTTAATGCCAAGAGGTAATGATTTCGAATATTATAAAAATAATTTCGAAAAGTTTGATCCTGCCAGAAATATGATGGTTCAAAATTGGATGACTGACAGAGATATTGAACAAAACCCGTATTGGGGATTGAACCGTAATAAATCTAAAGATGGCAATCAATATATGAATGGATCTGTTGGATTGAATTACAAAGTCAATAACTGGCTATCTGTTGGATCCAGATATAATTATGATAGAGTTACTTCAGAATTTGATAAACAAATTTACGCTTCTACTCAAGGAACATTGTCTCACGCAAATGGTAGATATATCAATATTACTGACGTGAGTACTCAAAATTATGGTGATTTAATTGCTACCATCAATACTAAAATTACTGATGATCTTACCTTTTTTGCAAACGTAGGTACCAGTTTTACAAAAACATCAATCAATGATGAAACCGTTTTAGATTCTGATCCATCAGGTTTAGGGATTACAAACTGGTTTACACTTCATAATTTTAATTCAAATACAGGTAATTATCAAAATTACGGATTCCGTAGAGAGCAACAATCCATTTTTGCAGCAGCAACTTTTGGTTACAAAAATATGTTGTATCTAGATGTTACAGGACGCAATGATTGGTCTTCTACATTGGCGAATACAGGTAATATGTCTTTCTTTTATCCATCAGTAGGTGTTACAGCACTTTTGAGTGAAATGATAAAAATGCCAGAATCAATTTCATTTGCCAAAGTTCGTGCTTCATATGCACAAGTAGGTAATGACGTTCCAGCGTTTTACACATCACCAACATCTGTATATGTAGCAACAAATCCACAGAACATCAATCCAACAGTTGGACCAAGACCTGGTACAAATTTGAAACCTGAAAGCCAAGATTCTTATGAGTTAGGTACAGAATGGAGATTTGCAAATAATAGATTCGGAATAGAATTAACGTACTATAATAACAAAACCAAAGATCAATTGCTTACCATTCCTGCTCCGGCTACAAACCCAGAAGGATACCAAAATTATGCTTACAATGGTGGTGTGATTAAAAATAATGGTTTTGAAGTATTATTGAATGCCAGAATTATTGATAATGATAAGTTTAAATGGGACGCAACGGTAAACTATTCAAAAAACAACAATGAGGTTTCAGGATTACCAGAAGAATTAGGAGGATCAGTTATTTTGACTCAACCGGGTGTAAACAGTTATAGATATTCATTAATTAATGGTCGTCCGTTTGGAGTTATTGAAGGGATAAACTTTAAGAAAGATACTCAGGGTAGAATTTTACTGAATGAAGATGGTTCATTCCAAAAAACGGAATTTGAAGAGGTAGGAAATGCGAATCCGGATTTTATGTTAGGATTTACTAACTCATTCAAATACGATAATTTCTTCTTGAACTTCACCATTGATGGACGTTTTGGAGGAGATGTAATGAGCTTGACTGAAGCTGTAAATGATCAATTTGGTGTTTCAAGAACAACTGGAGATGCTAGAGCTGCTGGAGGTGTAGATGTTAATGCAGTTTATGCTCCGGGAACTACAAAAGCAGGACAGGCTTATGCAGGAAAATATGATGCTGAAAGTTACTATAGCCAAGTAGGAGGTAGAGCTGGTATAACAGGAGAGTATGTTTATGATGCTACAAATGTGAGCTTAAGAGAATTGGCTATTGGATATACATTTGATATTAAAAACAGTAAAATTTTCAAAGCAGCTAATTTATCATTAGTAGGTAGAAATTTATTCTTTTTCTATAAAGACGCACCATTTGACCCAAATATTTCTTTGAGTACAGGTAATGGTTTACAAGGGATTGATGTATATGCAGCGCCATCTACAAGAAGTATCGGTCTTAATTTAAATGTAACTTTCTAATATTATATCATCATGATACTAAATAAAATAAAAACAACTGCTATATGTGCTTCTTTGTTAGCAGCAGTAAGTTGTACAAGCGATTTCAACGAAACGAATACGAACCCGACTGGGATTACTGCGAAGGATCTTGAGCAAGATTTTAACCATGTAAGAGTTCCTTTTACCACCGTGTTTACGGGGATTTTCAATACAACACACTGGAAATACCAATTGCAACAAAACCTAAATGCTGATATATGGTCTGGTTATATGGCTACTCCAACACCTTTTAAAGGAGCTGCAGGAGATAACTCAAATTATAACTATGTTGATGGGTGGAATGGTTTTATCTGGAGTTTGCCTTACACAGACGTAATGGCAAATACGCTTAAAATCGAGCAAAGAACCAAAGGGAAATACGATCAGTTTTATGCTATTTCATTGATTTTGAAAGTAGAAGGAATGCATAGGGTTACAGATGTATTTGGACCAATTGTATATTCTCAATTCGGGACTACAAATGCTACAATCCCTTATGATTCACAAGAAGAAGTATATACTAAAATGTTTTCTGAACTTGATTTTGCAGTAGCTGAATTAACTAAAAGAGTAAACGCAGGAGAGGCTTCAACTTTTGTGAGTACAGATATGAGTGCTTATGGAGGTGATTACAAAAAATGGGTGAAATATGCCAACTCATTGCGTTTACGCTTAGCCATGAGAATTGTAAAAATCAAACCGGCTTTGGCAAAAACAGAAGCTGAAAAGGCAATCGCCCATCCTTTTGGTGTAATGACAACAAATGCTGATATCGCCAAAGTGATTATCCCAAATTACATTGATCCAATTTTAACAATCTCATCTGCATGGGGTGATATTAGAATGTCTGCAGATATGGAGTCTATTATGAATGGATATTCAGACCCAAGACTTGCTAAATACTTTAAGGAATCTGCTGATTTTCCTGGTGAATACAGAGGAATCCGTACAGGTATAAATATGATTGCTAAGTCAGATCGTACGGGTATGTCTGAAATAGGTTCAATTGTAGGCTCAAATGAAAAAGTGTTAATGACTACAGCCGAAGTATATTTCTTAAGAGCAGAAGGAGCATTAAGAGGATGGAATATGGGAGGAACTGCTCAATCTTTATACGAAGCTGGTATAACAACTTCATTTGCACAACATGGCGCTTCTGGTGCAGCTACTTACATTACAGACAACGTAAAAATGGCTAAAGATTTTGTTGATGTTAAAGACGCTGCTAATAATGGAGCTGCAGTAAATAAAGTAACTATTGCTTGGGACGAAGCCGCTATAAATGAAGTGAAACTGCAAAAAATCATCACTCAAAAATGGATTGCTAACTTCCCAGAGGGTCAAGAAGCTTGGTCTGAATACAGAAGAACTGGATATCCTAAACTGTTCAGAGTATTGCATAATACCAGCGGAGGAACAATCACTACAGAATTTGGTCCTCGTAGGGTAAACTTTGTACAGTCTGAAAAAGATGGTAACCCAGGAGGTGTTGCAACAGGACTTTCTAAATTAGGAGGACCTGATAATGGTGGAACCAGACTTTGGTGGGATACCACAGCAGGAAATTTCTAAGAATTGATATTAGTTGAATAGATAATTGTTTTTTTTTTATTACTCCAGACAGATGAAAATCTGTCTGGTTTTAATAAAAACATAAGAGAGAATACAAAGTAAGAAGGTTGAAGAAAGGGGTTAGAAATGAGAGAATAGAAGAAGCGGCAGAATAAAAATGAGATTATAATTAATTACAAGGTATTTGTACCAATCACTCTGATTTATATAGCAATCACTGCTGTATTTTAAGAGACATTAAACTGAATAAAACATTTTATTTTTTAAGTAAAATAAAAATTAATATATAAAATATACAAGTTATGATTACTACATCAATTTTTAAAAAAGACATAACCTTTAAGACAGCTGGACAGTTTGAAGAAACCCGTTTTGAAAAAATACACAATGTAATTTTTAAGAATTCAGCAGAAGCTTCCATTGTTGTGGCTCATGAAATTGCAGATTTAATCCGTTCCAAACAAGCCAAAAACAAAACCTGCGTACTAGGACTGGCAACAGGCTCATCTCCTATAAAAGTATACCAGGAATTGGTTCGTATGCATAAAGAAGAAGGATTAAGTTTTGCCAATGTTGTAACTTTTAACTTAGATGAGTACTACCCAATGCCAAAGGAAAGTAACCAGAGTTACCACCACTTTATGCATCAACACCTTTTTAATCATGTAGACATAAAACCTGAAAATGTCAATATTCCAGACGGAACAGTAGCCATTGAGGATTTGAACCAGTTTTGTGTAGATTATGAATTGAAGATAAAAAGTGCAGGAGGACTAGATTTTCAATTACTGGGAATAGGGCGTACAGGACATGTAGGATTCAACGAGCCAGGTTCACACATCAACTCGGGAACTCGTATCATTACTTTGGATCATATAACAAGAGTAGATGCTTCGGGAGATTTTAACGGAATCGGAAATGTTCCTAAAAAAGCCGTAACCATGGGAGTTTCTACAATCCTTAGATCTAAAAGAATAGTATTGATGGCTTGGGGACAAAATAAAGCATCGATAATAAAACGAACAATCCAAGGCGAGATTAGTTCTGAGGTACCAGCGACCTTTTTGCAGAATCATAAGAATACCACTTTTGTATTAGATGAAGGTGCTGCCTCAGAATTAACACGTTTGGAAACCCCATGGTTGGTTGGCGAATGTATCTGGACAGAACAACTAAAAAACAAAGCGATAGTTTGGTTATGCCAACATAGCAACAAATCGATACTAAAATTAACGGATAGAGATTACAACAACAACGGAATGTCAGATTTATTGGCAGCAGGAGGAAGTTCATCCTATGATTTGAACATCAATATGTTCAACGTTTTGCAGCATACCATAACAGGATGGCCAGGAGGAAAACCCAATACAGATGATTCCAACAGACCGGAACGCTCAACACCGGCAAAGAAAAGAGTAATACTTTTTAGCCCACATCCGGATGATGACGTGATTTCTATGGGAGGAACATTTGCTAAATTAATAAAGCAAGGGCATGATGTACATGTGGTGTATCAAACATCAGGGAATATAGCCGTTACAGATGATGAAGCATTAAAATTTGCGGAAGTCTGTAATGATTTTGTGGGAGAAAATCAAACTGGGATAAATTTTCAATCGGTTATTGATACCCTAAATGCCAAAACACAAGGTGAAATGGATTCCTTGGAAGTTCGCAAATTGAAAGGTTTAATTAGAAGAAGAGAATCCTATGCCGCAGTTAGGTATATTGGACTAAAAGATGAAAACGTACATTTCCTGGACTTACCGTTTTACGAAACCGGATTAATACAAAAGAATCCATTGGGGGCGGAAGACATTGCCATTGTAAAGGATATCATTGCACAAATAAAACCACATCAGGTATTTGCAGCAGGAGATTTAGCCGATCCACACGGAACGCATGAAGTATGTCTGAATGCCATATTTGCGGCAATGGGGGAATTAAAATCAGAATCCTACATGAATGATTGTTGGTTGTGGTTGTACAGAGGGGCTTGGCACGAATGGGATGTTCATGATATAGACATGGCAGTTCCGCTGAGTCCAGATGAAGTTTTAATAAAAAGACAAGCCATTTTATGTCACCAATCACAAAAAGACAGAGTAATGTTTCAAGGAAATGATGCCAGAGAATTTTGGGTACGAGCCGAAGACCGTAACAAAAACACCGCAAGGATATATGATGATTTAGGTCTTGCCGAGTATGAAGCTATTGAAGCTTTTAAACGTTTTGAATATTAAAAAAGAGTTGAGTTTGTTTTGAAAGTACAGAATCGAATTCATTAAAAATCATTTTTTGATTTTGGTTCGTACTTTTTTTAAACCCCAATATTAGACTGTCAATTAACTGTAAAAACAAAAATGAAATACCTAATAATCTTTCTATTTACCTCCTTTATCTCTTTTGCTCAAATAAAAAAAGAGCAACTAGATGTTATGCCGTGGCCACAAAATTTAACACTAACAGAAGGCACTTTTGCTTTGACAAAAGAGTTCAAAGTAAACATTACCGGTGCACCAAATTCAAGAATATTTCTTGGTGCAACAAATTTTTTAAGAAGATTGGATGGTAGAACAGGAATGTTTTTCAATCAGGGGTTTATTACAAAAACGAACGAAGAACCTACTGCTCAATTGCAAATAAATTGTGTACGAAGCGGGAAAATAGAATTGTATGAAGATGAAAGTTACTTACTCGTAATTACCGGAAATAAAATAACCATTAATGCTACAACAGATTTAGGGGCATTACATGGTTTAGAAACATTATTGCAATTGTTGCAAAACAACAGTAATTCCTATTATTTTCCTAATGTGAAAATTTCTGATTTTCCTAGGTTTACATGGAGAGGACTGATGATGGATGCATCAAGACATTTCATGCCGGTTGATGTTGTAAAGAGAAACATTGATGGAATGGCTGCAGTAAAAATGAATGTTTTTCACTGGCATTTAGTAGATGATCAAGGATGGAGAATTGAGATGAAAAAACATCCAAAACTGACTCAAATGGCTTCGGATGGATATTATTATACTCAGGAAGAGATTAAAAGTATAGTAAAATATGCTGATGATAGAGGAATTTTGGTAGTTCCGGAATTAGATGTTCCCGGTCATGGATCAGCCATACTTACGGCTTATCCAGAGATAGGAAGCAAGGTTGTAACAATGAACTCAAATTCTACAGAGAACGGCAAACAGTCAGTTCAGATACAAACGTATACAGTCGAAAGAAATGCTGGTATTTTTTCACCAACATTAGACCCGTCAAATCCTAAGACATATCAGTTACTAAATGAGTTTTTTGATGAAATTTGCCCACTGTTTCCAGGGAAATATTTTCATATAGGAGGAGATGAAAACGAAGGAAAAGATTGGGATTCGAATCCTAAAATACAAGAATTCAAAAAGAAACATAATCTGGCAAACAATCATGAGCTGCAAACGTATTTTACGATGCAATTGATTCCGATGCTCAAAAAGCACAATAAAGAATTAATGGGATGGGAAGAAATTATGACCAAAAATATGTCTAAGTCGGCGATTATTCATGCTTGGAAAGGTCCAAACGAAGGTGTTCCAGCTGGACAATCACTAGTTGATGCAGTAAAAAATGGATATAAAACTGTACTTTCTAATGGCTATTACGTTGATTTGGTTTTTGGGGTTGAAGACCATTATGTTGTAGACCCAATGCCAAATAATGTTTCGTTTACTGAAGAAGAAAAGACCAGAATTTTAGGGGGCGAAGCAACAATGTGGTCAGAATTGGCGACATCAAATACCATTGATTCCAGAATATGGCCAAGAACTGCGGCAATAGCCGAAAGGTTATGGTCTGATAAATCAGTTACAGATATCAATAGCTTGCGCAAAAGATTAAAAACAGTTTCTTTTAGGTTAGAAGAACTCGGTTTAACCCACATCAAAAGCAAAGAAGCTTTGTTAAGAAACGTTAGTAATAATCAAAAGTATGTTGCCTTAGAAGATTTTTCAAATATTTGTGAGCCTCTCAAAAAGTATTCTAGAAATAAAGGAGGTACAGAATATCAAATGTATTCACCACTGACATTGTTTGCAGATGTTTGTACACCAGACGCATCAGATGCTTTAGAATTTGATTTAGCTGTTACAAAATATATTAAAGATAAATCAAATGATAATCAAAATGTTGTAGTTGGTTATTTGAATAAATGGATTAAAATGAATACTGATCTTATTCAGTTAAGTAATAATGCACCACTTATTCAGCCAATTTTGCCACTTTCCAAGAATTTAAATGATTTGTCTGAATTACTATTGTTGAAAATAGATAAAAAGCAAAATCCAGATTCTTCAGTATTAAATGACTTACTGGAGAAATGCAATACAAAAGCACATGCCGATGTTGAATTGGCAATATATAATAGCTTAAAAAAGCTAGTTCAAGCTTAAAAAAAAAGATAAAAATAAAAGTAGTTATTGTTAAGATAAAGTTTGGTTATTTATATTTTGATAAAGTTTTTATTTTGAGTTAATGTTTTTTTTCTTTTAGAAAATCATCATTTTTTTTCCTGATAATTATGTAGTTATAGTTATCAGGTTTTTTTTTTTGACAAGTATTAAGATTATCGGTTGCTTGACTTTTTAATGTGAAGAAAGTTAAATAAAATATAGGGTTAAGAGGTTAAAATGAAGTTTTAGAGTTTGTGCCTAAGCCTCATTTTTTTTGTATTTTGAATAAGCATATGATTTCTTTTTAACTGGTTATTTTTAAAGAATCTGACACTACAAACCTGATACATTATGTCAGGTTTTTTTGTAAGGATAATTCTGATTATAAATTTGATGTTTAGAATAAAGAAAAACAGACATTTTTTGTACTTTTGCGGAAAATTAATAAAGAGATCTTTATGTTAACAGTTAATAATTTATCAGTTCAGTTTGGCAAACGAATTTTGTTCGACGAAGTAAATACAACCTTTACACACGGAAACGTTTACGGAGTTATTGGAGCCAATGGTGCTGGAAAATCAACTTTTCTTAAAATATTAGCAGGTGATATGGACCCAACTTCGGGACATATTCATTTGGAACCAGGAAAACGTATGTCGGTTTTAAACCAAAACCACAATATGTTTGACGAACATACAGTACTTGAAACTGTTTTGATGGGTAACAAAGTTTTGTATGCCGTTAAAAAAGAGATGGATGAACTTTACTTAGATTATAATGATGATAATGCAGATAGAATAGGGGAGTTACAAGTGCAGTTTGAAGAGATGAACGGATGGAATGCTGATTCTGACGCTGCATCTATGTTATCCAATCTTGGAATTACAGAAGACAACCATTATACTTTAATGAGTGATTTGGAAGGGAAAATGAAAGTTCGTGTGCTTTTGGCACAAGCTCTTTTTGGAAATCCGGATTTACTTATTATGGATGAGCCTACCAATGACCTGGATTTTGAAACAATTGCCTGGTTAGAAAATTTCTTAGCAAATTATGAAAATACCGTAATTGTAGTTTCTCACGACAGACACTTTTTAGATTCAGTTTGTACACACATATCTGATATTGATTTTAATAAAATTAATCATTATTCAGGGAATTATACTTTTTGGTATGAGTCTAGTCAATTAGCGGCTAAACAGCGTGCTCAACAAAACAAAAAGGCCGAAGAAAAGAAACAGGAATTAGAAGAATTTATTCGTCGTTTTAGTGCGAACGTGGCTAAATCTAAACAAGCTACTTCCCGTAAAAAAATGATTTCTAAATTGAATATAGCCGAAATCAAACCATCTAGCCGTCGTTATCCTGCTATTATTTTTGATCAAGACCGTGAAGCTGGAGATCAAATCCTGAACGTACAAAACTTAAGTGCTTCTATCGATGGAGAGGTTTTGTTTAAAGGAGTAGATTTGAATATGGCCAAAGGTGATAAAATTGTCCTTTTTTCAAGAGATTCACGTGCTACGACAGCCTTTTATGAAATATTAAATGGAAATCAAAAAGCTGATTCAGGAGAATTTGATTGGGGAGTTACCACAAACCAAGCGTATTTGCCAGCAGAAAATCACTCGTTTTTTGAAAACGATTTGACATTGGTGGATTGGTTACGTCAATGGGCAAAAACAGAGGAAGAGCGTGATGAAGTTTATATTAGAGGTTTCCTGGGGAAAATGATTTTCTCAGGTGAAGAAGCTTTAAAAACAAGCCGTGTATTATCAGGAGGAGAAAAAGTTCGTTGCATGTTGTCTCGAATGATGATGGAAAGAGCTAATATCTTGATGTTAGACGAACCAACCAATCACTTAGATTTGGAATCTATCACCGCTTTCAATAATTCATTGAAAAATTATAAAGGATCGGTTATTTTTACCACACATGACCATGAATTTGCTCAAACTGTTGGTAACCGTGTGGTTGAATTAACACCAAACGGAGTTATCGATCGTTATATGACTTTTGATGAGTATTTGGATGATGAGAAAATTCAAGAACAAAGAAAGAAAATGTACACTGTTTAGTATACTTCACAATATTTAATAACAAAAAACTCCTGCTATATGCGGGAGTTTTTTTGTTTGTATAAATTAAGAATCAATCCAAAAATCAAACGTAAAATCTTGAAGTTGACAATTGAATTAAAATTGAAGAGCAATAAGTTTACGTAAAATTTACAAAAAGATAAAGATGTTAAGAAATTAGTTACATTTTCTTAAAATTCATTGATTATCAAGGTGTTAATTTTGAGTTAACTCAAATAAACAACCAAATATACAATGAAAAAAACCTACTTTTTAGTATTACTATCATTAGTCACTTTGATATGTAAAGCCCAAAACCTTGATCCCTATTTGCAAAATGTAACACCAACTTCTATATATGTTTGTTGGAAAACAAGCAGTAATTCAGAATCGATTGTAGAATATGGCACATCTGCAAGCAATCTGAATGTTACTGTTACAGGAAATACGAATGTATTTACTGATTCAGGATATCCTGGGAATTATTTCTATCACAGTACAAAACTGATTAACCTTTCTCCAAACACAAAATATTTTTATAGAATTAAAACTGGAACGAGTGTTTCTTTGGTTAAATCATTTAAAACATTGCCAAATCCAGGTCAAGCAGCAACAGCAGATGGGCATATTCGGTTTTTGATTATGGGAGATAATCAATTAAAAGCCGAACCAAGATACGATTCATTAGTAGCATCTGCAAAAAGAAAAATAAAAGAAAAATGGGGTTCAACTTTATCTCCGGATGATAACATTGCCATGACTTTTATGGTAGGTGATCAAGTAGATGTAGGTACTTTAGACCATTACGAGAACGTACATTTTAAAAAGAATAAAGCACTCTCCGGAAATATTCCAATTCAAACCACAGTGGGTAATCATGAAACTTATGGTACTTTGGGAATGAACTCCTATTATGACCATTTTTTTATCAGTGAATTATCGTATAAAGGAATTTCATCTGGCACAGAAAACTATTATGCAATGCAAGCGGGAAATGTATTGTTTATCAGCTTAAGTTCTGAACATACTGGAGCTGCCCAATTCAACTGGTTGCAACAAGTTTTAACAGCAGCCAATTCAGATAATACTGTAGAGTGGATATTTTCATTAAGCCATAGACCATATCAGGCAGAGCAATATGTAGGGGATATCTCTACATGGGTAAGAAATACTGCCGTTCCCTTGTTAGTAACCTCCTCAAAATATGCCATGCATATAGGTGCACATCATCACCTTTATCATAGAGGACAATTGAAAAACACTCCTACATACAACATCATTTCAGGAGGTACTGCTTGGGATCAATACTGGGGATCATCTACAGAACAAGATTTTGAAGACGTTCAAAAAACAATTTGCAACTGGATCTATCAAATTGTGGATATTGATGTAACAAATGGAAAAATGGATATAGAAAGCTATTCTATCGGAAGCGTAAACAAAAGGAAAAACAACCAATTAATGGATGTGTTTCATAGGTATAAAAACAGACCTGCACCCGCAAAACCTTCCATCACAAATAATTTTAGCACCAATATTACTTTGCCGGTAACTATATCTGGTTCTACATATAGTACAACAACAAATGAATTATTAAATACAACTCAATTTTTAATTTCACAAACTCCAACTTTCGATATTGTAAAGAAAGAAGTATATCGTGATTTTGAAGATTTGTATGGTAAATACGGTACACAAAAAGATTCAACAGTGAATGTTAATCTTGGCGTGGATATTACTAAGATGAATTTGGCTTCGAATGCGCTTCCTAATGGCCAATATTATGTAAAGGTAAGATACAGAGATCAAAATTTAGAGTGGTCGCCTTGGAGTGATGCAAAAGGATTTGTCATTGCTGGCAGTAATACTGTCAATACAGAAATAGTTACAGACGCTCAAAATTATGCTCAAAATGCCCCTATAAAAGTAAACTTTACTGATGCCCCAGCCAGTACATCTACATGGGTAGGCTTATATAAAGACGGGCAAACTCCGGGAGGAACATCTCCTTCCCAAACATGGCAATATACCAATGGTAGTGCCAGTGGCTCTATTAATTTCTCAAGCGGATTAGCTAATAAAGGACGTTATTTTGCTGCCATATTTTCAAATGGAGGCTATACAGAAATTGCATCTAGAAAGTATTTTTATGTTGGACCAATTCCGGTATTAAGTACCAACCAATCAGAATATGCTCTAGGTTCTCCTGTAGTGGTTAATTTCAGCAATGGTCTTCAATTGACTAACGATTGGATAGGTATTTATAGAATGGGAGTTAATCCAGGATCGGGCACTTCATCAACGAGCTGGCAATATGTTACGACCACTTCGGGAACTAAAACATTTAACAATCTACCTAAAGGATATTATTATGCAGAATACTATCTGCAAAACGGATATAACCCGATTGGTAATAAAGTGTTTTTCAAAATAGGGGACATTGTTACTGAATTATGGATAAATAAACCAGTGTATGACCTTGGAGAACAAATTTCTGCCTCATGGACAGATGCTCCCGGAATTGTAAAAGACTGGCTGGGAATTTATCATCAAGGTGATAATCCCAATAGTAATCCATTAGTGAGTTACACTTATTTTAATGGACTTGCCCAAGGAACAAAAAATATCACGGGAGCAGAATTACCTACACAAACAGGAAGTTATTTTTTAGTAATGTTTACAAACGATTCTTATAATGAAGTCTCCAATAGAGTTGTTTTTGAAGTTATTGATAGTACAACAAAGAAAGGTAGTTTAAGTAAGGATGAATTTAAGATTGACAATGGATTAAAAGTTTATCCAAATCCAACAAATGGAGACAATCAAACAATTGTACAGTCAGATTATCCAATAGATGAAATAGAAATATTTAGTATAGATGGCAAATTGATGTACGCCACTAAAAACGTAAATAATAATAGATATTCATTAATTACCCAGGATTTGCCAAAAGGAACTTATGTTCTAAAAATTCATTCCCGTAAATTATTTACAGCTAAATTAATTGTAAAATAACAACCCAATATAAAGTTCAAATTTGTTTAAGAACTCCCGTCAATAGCGGGAGTTTTTGTTGTTAAACAAATAAAGTATATCCAGGAGTGTTTTAGATTTATTTAAATAAGAGTTTTTTGTTTTAAATTTTAATTCTACCTAAATCTATTTTATTTTTCAAATAATCGAATTCGAGGATTAACAAAATTATTGTACTTTTACATCCCAAACAACACTTCTTATGAATCAAAAAGTATTGCTCACTTCTAAGGAAGTCAATATCATTCTGCACCGTTTGGCTTGTCAATTAATTGAAAAGCATCTTGATTTTTCGGATACTATTTTAGTTGGAATCCAACCTAGAGGAACTTTTTTAGCGGAGCGCTTAAAAGATTTGTTAGAGAATGAATATCAAGTACCAAATGTTCTTTTAGGCTATTTGGATATTACTTTTTTTAGAGATGATTTTCGTAGAACAAACAAGCCTTTAGAAGCCAATAAAACCCAAATCGATTTTTTAGTTGAGAATAAAAAAGTCATTTTTATAGATGATGTATTATACACTGGACGTAGCATTCGTGCAGCATTAACAGCAATACAGTCCTTTGGAAGGCCCTCAGCGATCGAATTATTAACATTAATTGATCGTCGATTTAGTAGAGATTTGCCAATACAACCCGATTATAGAGGTCGTCAGGTAGATGCAATCAATGGTGAAAAAGTAAAAGTATGTTGGGTAGAACAAGATGGGGAAGACGGAGTTTACTTGGTTACTAATTAAGTTAAAAATGTCTATAGTTTATTGTTTATAGTTTGTACTTCGTCTGTAAAGGAACCATAAGCAGTAAACCAACCATAAACAAAAAAATAAAAAAAGAACAATGAGCGAATTAAGTGTAAATCATTTATTAGGGATCAAATACATTAACAAAAAAGATATTGACCTAATTTTTGAAACCGCCGATCATTTTAAAGAAGTCATTAATAGACCAATCAAAAAAGTACCTTCGTTAAGGGATATTACAATTGCTAATATTTTTTTTGAAAATAGTACAAGAACAAAACTATCATTTGAATTAGCTCAAAAAAGGTTATCAGCAGATGTAATAAGTTTTTCAGCAGCACAATCATCAGTAAAAAAGGGAGAAACACTTATTGATACTGTAAATAATATCCTTTCCATGAAAGTAGATATGGTTGTAATGAGACATTCTAATCCTGGTGCAGCTTATTTTTTGTCTAAAAATGTAAAGGCCAGCATCGTAAATGCTGGAGACGGTGCACATGAGCATCCTACACAAGGATTATTAGACAGTTATTCTATTAGAGAAAAATTGGGAGATGTAGCCGGTAAAAAAGTAGTTATTGTTGGTGATATATTACATTCAAGAGTTGCCTTATCCAATATATATGCTTTGCAAATGCAAGGTGCAGAAGTAAAGGTTTGCGGACCAAAAACACTTATCCCAAGATATATAGAATCACTTGGAGTAAAAGTTGAACCAAATTTGCGTAAAGCATTAGAATGGTGTGATGTAGCAAATATGTTGCGTGTTCAAAACGAAAGAATGGATGTGAATTTTTTTCCATCAACCAGAGAATATGCACAACAGTATGGAGTTGATAAAGCTTTGCTTGATTCACTCGACAAAGAGATCGTTATAATGCACCCAGGCCCCATAAATAGAGGTGTAGAAATAACAAGTGATGTTGCAGATTCACAACAATCTGTAATTTTAAATCAAGTAGAAAATGGTGTTGCCATTAGAATGGCAGTAATCTATCTTTTGGCATCAAAAATTCAATAAACGTATTACAATGAAAGTAACAACTAAGGGGCACAGCACTATTATCAAAGATACAGAAGGAGATATAGCGCAATTTTTAGAAAAAATAAACAGTCAATATAAGAGTTTTGAAAGTCAAAATCTTATTTTAGATATATCACACGATAAATCGGTTGATGCAAAATCAATCATGATTTTTTCCGAATTATCTAAAAAACATATAAAATCAAAAAAATCATTTCTATTAGTTGTTCAAAATATCGATTTTAATAAAGTTCCAACGTCATTATCGGTTGTTCCTACATTATTAGAAGCACACGATATGATTGAAATGGATGAAATTGAAAGAGATTTAGGGTTTTAAATGATTAAAATTGTTTAAACAAATAACAAAAAACTAAATTTGAAATTAACAATTCTTGGTTGCTACGCCGCAACACCTAGATCTTTAACGAATCCTACTTCACAGGTATTAGAAATTAAAAACAGACTTTTTTTAATTGACTGCGGAGAAGGAACTCAGGTGCAGTTGCGCAAAAACAAATTGAAATTCTCAAAAATCAACCATGTCTTTATTTCCCATTTGCATGGAGATCATTTTTTTGGACTAATTGGTTTGATCTCTACATTTGCATTATTAGGACGTACTACAGATCTACATGTTTTTGGACCAAAAGGAATAAAAGAAATAATTGAATTACAATTGCGTTTATCCAATTCATGGACTAATTATAAATTGTTCTTTCACGAATTAGAATCTAGCGAAAGTGAGACAATCTTTGAGGATGAAAAAGTAATAGTCAAAACTATCCCACTAAAACATAGAGTTTATACAAATGGTTTTTTGTTTCAAGAGAAAACAGGAGACAGAATATTAGACTTGAATGCCGTGCAAAATTTTGAAATTGACAAATGTTATTATCAAAATATAAAAAAAGGAAAAGATATTACTTTAGAAGATGGAAGGGTAATTGATAATGCTAAACTTACGTTTGATCCTATTCCTGCAATGAGTTATGCTTTTTGTTCAGACACGAAGTATCATGAGTCAATAATTCCCATTATAAAAGATGTAGATGTGCTATATCATGAATCTACATTTCTAGATTCAGAAGAAGCTTTGGCAACAAAAACGATGCATTCTACTGCCAAAGAAGCCGCTAGAATAGCATTGAAAGCTAATGCAAAGCAATTGTTATTAGGTCATTACTCTACTCGATATGCCAGTATCGATTTGTTTAAAGAAGAAGCAGAAACCATTTTTGCAGCAGTTTTATTGGCAGATGATGGCAAAAGCTTTGAGTTTTAATAGATTTATTTGAATATAAAAGGTGTAAAAATGAATGATTTAAGTAATTACAGAAAGTCGTACGAAAAGAGTGAATTGTTAGAATCATCTATACCGGAAGATCCTATAAATCTTTTTAATAGATGGTTTCACGAAGTAGAGGATTTTGATGCAGCAGGAGAGGTTAATGCAATGACCGTTTCAACAATTGGTTTGGACGGTTTTCCAAAATCAAGAGTAGTGTTGTTGAAAAAATTTAATGAGGAAGGATTTATTTTTTTTACAAATTATAATT